>NZ_JAWRVL010000003.1:0-241176 GCF_036663595.1 Halalkalibacter lacteus | reverse complement strand
ATTTATTGGATTTTAGAAAGAAAGATAAAGGCATAAGAGAAACCCCACTTGAAAAAGTGGGGTTTCTCAACAATCTGAGCATCCATTAAAGGATGCTCTTTTTCTTGTTTAGGACTTGATTAAAATCGTACTCATTTTATTAGCTCAGTACGAAAATAATTATCCTTATCGAACGATGCTTTATGCACTTTTTTGCGTTATAGCATCGTTCGTTCCATACTCTTTCATAAATTTCATGGATCGAGAAAACTCGTCCCCCATAGGTTACAAGTAATTCTACAATCTTGTATTCAATCGGTGTTAACTTCACTACTTCCCCGTACGCTGTTACCTCTTTTGCTGACTGATCTAATGTTAGTCCATTGATTTTAATTTTTCTTAGATATCTCTACCAAAGCGATAAGGAAACCGTTAGTTATCCTTTTTTTCTTCTTCTTGTAGCTCAGCAAGCTTTGCAAGTAGAATATGCTGTGGCATGTGCATAATTTGCTCAATTGGCACATTTAATGATTTAGCAAGTTTTTGAGCTGTCTCTGCAGATATTTGTAATGGTCTCATCTATGATCCTCCTCTATTGTTTATGCTCCTTTTATTAAAACATATAGATGTGAAGAGGTACAATAGCATATGAATCTAACTTTCTAAAGGAAACGAATCCATCACTAATTCCTCGCTTCCTTCACGTTGCCCAAAATATGATTATTGAAATAATGCCCCCTATTACCAGAATATAGAGTAACACTAACACAATTGCCCAATGTCGTAATAATTTCGATACATACTTCTTCATTAGAACACCTAACCAATCTTTTCATTAAACATGGTTTCCTTCAATGGGCTTCTTTACCTCGAGTTTTCATAAGAAACTGGACTCTTATCCTCTGCAAATGCTACTATTATTATTTGCATTTGCAAAGAATACATACTAAAAATAGAGCTACCTACTAAGGCAACTCAATTTTAAGGATGAATTAACAATTCTTCTCACGTTTGTTGCTAATTGAACTGCCCACTCCATATACTCTTGGCCTAGGAGTTCATCACAAATTCACCATTTGACATCATTGACTCATCCCCCCATTTAGCTTTTTAAAATAGAATTATTTCCATAGCTTGCTAATTTAACCGTCACTCCACAAAAATAGCACTTTAGTCTCATATAAACAACCTATGTAAAGGAACATTTCTTCTTCAACTTATATGCATAACTACGTATACCAAATAAGCTCCTTCCAATGTAAATCGTTCTATTAAAGTCAAGCATACATATGATAATACAAAATAGAAATGGAGGTTTTTTTATGATTCATACCGTTCAAGCAGGAGAAACGCTATTTTCCATTTCCGAAGATTACCGAGTACCTTTCCAAGTACTGATCGTCGCGAACCCAGGTATTGATCCCAACATTATCTTAGTAGGACAATCGATAGTCATTCCCGGTCTTCCCTCTCCAAATACAATCTCTTATTCCATTCATATTTCTCTAGCAAATCGAACTCTTACACTCATGTATCAAGATCAAATTCAAAAAGTGTACCCTGTTGGGGTCGGTAGAATGCTTCATGAAACGCCAGTTGGTGATTTTATCATTATTAACAAAGCGCCCAATCCAGGCGGCCCTTTTGGTACCATGTGGATGAGTTTATCAAAAAAATCCTACGGCATTCATGGAACAAATGATCCATCTTCTATCGGGCACTACGTATCACTTGGATGCATACGCATGTTCAATAATGATGTTGAAGAATTATCCCGAACCATTCCAATCGGTACGGCTGTATTCATTAGACCTTAATTTAAATGTTTGATTTCAAAATATTGATGAGGCTTTCCATTCTTTTATCTCTCACCCTTTATGATAAACTAATAAAAAACAATGAATGGGAGGATAAAATGAATGGATCTCCAAACAGCAACTACAACAGAGGAACGACAAGGCATTGTTAAACAAATAGCTGAAGCATTTTCTAAACGGGCAGAAAAACACGATGAAGAAAATTCATTCCCAATTGAAAATATTCTTGACTTAAAGCAAATTGGCTACCAATCTCTTACGGTCCCAAAAGCCTACGGCGGACTTGGTCTTTCTTTATCTGATTGGCTTCCATTACAAGAGATAATTGCTGAATTTGACGGGTCAACCGCCTTATCAATTGGGTGGCATATGGGCATCATTTCACAATTAACCGAGAAAAAAAGCTGGCCAAAAGAAACTTTAGATCAAGTTTTCCAAGATGTAGTACAAAAAGGCAGTTTGATCAATGCAGCTGCATCTGAGCCTGAAACTGGAAGTCCGACTCGCGGGGGAAAACCAACGACTCTTGCCAAGAAAGCTGCAAGTGGTTGGATCATTACCGGACGTAAGAACTTCACATCAATGGCTCCTGTACTTGATTATTTCCTCGTTTCAGCAACAATGGAAGATGGACAGGTTGGAAACTTCTTAGTTTCCCGCTCTGATAGAGGTGTTCGTATTAAGGAGACTTGGAATTCGATTTCTATGAGAGGGACGGCTAGTCATGACCTTCTTTTAGAGGACGTAGTAATCCCTGATTCCCACTTTGTTGAGACGATAACCCCTGGAAACAAAGGTCCTGCTGGGTGGCTCTTACATATTCCTTCCTGTTACTTAGGTATTGCGCAAGCTGCTCAAAATTTTGCTATTGAATTTGCCAGTATCTATTCACCGAATAGTCTTCCTTCACCAATTAAAGACCTACCAAATGTTCAAATGAAAATTGGTGAAAATGAAGCCGATTTGCTTCAGGCACGACACTTCCTGTATAGTGTTGCTGCAAAATGGGATACAAGTTCCGAACAACAGAGGCAGCAATTGCAACCTGAACTTGGCGCTGTTAAATATCAGATTGTAAACACAGCTAATACTGTTGTAGACCGAGCTATGCGTGTCGTTGGTGCCCAAAGTCTGTTTAAACAAAACCCTATACAGCGATATTATCGTGATGTTCGCGCAGGTCTGCACAACCCTCCAATGGATGATGGGACACTGCTCTTACTTGCCTCTCATGCATTCAAGCAATAAATAGATAAAGGTCTGATCCATTATACTAAACAGATCAGACCTTAATTTTCACAGCTAACTTTGGATCATTTTGATGAACGATATGCGACAATTGGTAAATTCGTTTGCTTGCGAAGCCAACAATTTTCTCCAAAGTTAGAGACCGGTAGATCAGGCGCGAAGCTACTTCTGATATCGCCTGCTCTGTCCCTTCTCTCGATGCTAATTTTGTTTTATCTTTGAAAGTAGGATCAGTCAGATAGTTTCCAAGACCCCTTTATCTAAATGATCCTTCGCTAATTGCTCCCATTGTTCAGGTGATCTACATCCAATCTTTCGAGACAATTGCCTACACCTCACTTAATCCTTCTTCAATTTAGAAGCAAAACGATTTCCAAGTGATTGAATGCCTTGAACGAGAATGATTAAGAGAATCACTGTTGCATACATTACTTCTGGCTCATAACGAAGGTGACCAAATCGGTATGCTAAGTCCCCTAACCCTCCGGCTCCAACAAGTCCGGCCATTGCAGTTGCTCCAATTAATCCAATCGTAGCAATCGTAAGACCGAGGATAAGTGATGGACGAGCTTCACGAACCATCACATGCCAAATGATATGTCTTGTTTTAATTCCCATTGCTTCGTACGCTTCAAGAACGCCTTTATCAACTTCTAGTAAAGCTGATTCCATCAAACGAGCAATGTAAGGAGCTGTATACACAACAAGTGGCACAATAACCCCTTTAACTCCCATTGACGTTCCGACAATAAACTTTGTAAAAGGTAAAATAAAGAACAGTAAGATAATGAATGGAATTGATCGGGTAATATTTATCACAAAATTTAATATTTGATATACGTATTTATTATCTAAGCTTTTATTGGGTCTTGTTAAAACTAACAATGTACCCAAAGGAAGGGCAATGATAATCGATATGACCAGAGAAATTGACACCATTTGGAACGTTTCAATTGTCGCCTTCCAAATAGGATCTCCCCAACGATCAAAGAACTCTGTTACTTGTATCATCCTACAAATTCACCCTTTCTACATGTACGCCTTCTGCTTCTAAATAAGCAATTGCTGCACCTGATTGATCTTTTGTTCCTTGTAAGTGAATTACCATTCGACCATATGGCTCATTTTTTAATTGAACGATATTCCCAGATAATATATTCGTGTAGACATCATATTTTTTTGCCACTTCTGCAAGAGCTGGCTTTCCCGTAGAATCACCGACAAACGAAAGCCGAATGACTGGACCTTGTTCACTTAGAGAACTAACCACTTCTTCGGGGATATCCTCAGGAAATAAACTATTAATAAATTTCTTTGTTGTCACCGATGTTTCTTTTGAGAAAATATCAATGACTTTGCCTTCTTCAATCACACTTCCATTTTCCATAACGGCAACGCGATCACAAATCTTTTGTACAACATGCATCTCATGCGTAATTAGAAGGATCGTGATCCCAAACTCTTTATTAATTTTCAACAAAAGACTCAAAATCGATTCTGTCGTTTCTGGATCAAGTGCACTTGTAGCCTCATCACTTAATAAAACGTCCGGCTCATGAGAAAGAGCACGTGCAATTGCTACTCGTTGTTTTTGTCCACCTGATAATTGTCCTGGATATGAATCAGCTTTCTCTTCTAACCCAACGACTGCTAAGTATTTTTTTACTCGATCAGCTATTTCTGTTTTGGCGATACCAGTTAACTTTAATGGAATCGCAATATTGTCATAGACAGTTGCTGTCTTTAAAAGGTTAAACCCTTGAAAGATCATTCCGATGTTTTGACGTGCTTCGCGAAGTTTATTCGTTGATAGTCCTGTCATTGTGATGCCATTAACGACAATTTCCCCTTCGCTCGGTTTTTCTAACATATTTACACATCGGATAAGCGTACTTTTCCCAGCACCACTATAGCCAATTACTCCGTAAATTTCCCCTTTTTTCACATGAAGCGAAACATCATCTAACGCCTTTACATTTGTTTTTTTAGAGGCAAATGTTTTTGAGACATGCTTCAATTCGATCATATTCGACAACTCCTTAATAGAAAAGAGGGCGACTTAAGTAGTCACCCGCTTCTCTTCCTAATTTCACCTTACCATGAAGCTACAACTGAACCAGCAAATTCTTTCTCAATGAATTGTTTCACTTCTTCAGATTGATAAATGTCAATAAACTTTTGTACAACAGCATCATTTTCGTTCTCTGTTCGAACGGCAAGTACATTCACCCATGGCGAATCACCTGGTTCAATGTAAATAGAATCTTCTGTTGGTACAAAACCATGCTCAATGGCAAAGTTTGTGTTAACTGCAGCTGCCGCTAACTCATCTAATTGTCTTGGAATTTGAGATGCTTCTAACTCGATAAATTCTAAGTTATGTGGGTTGTCGGTAATATCGTTTACTGTTGCTGCTACTCCAGCATCTGGATCAAGCGTAATTAAGCCAGCTAGTTCAAAAAGTATTAGAGCACGAGCCCCATTTGTTGGATCATTTGGCAAAGCCACTTTATCGCCTTCTTGTAATTCAGCTACATCACTTACAGCAACTGAATAAATTCCCATTGGAAAGTTAACAGTTGTAGCTACATCGATAAGATCTAAGTTACGATCTTCTTTAAAGTTATCAAGATAAGGTTTATGTTGGAAGCTGTTTAAATCAAGTTCGCCTTCGTCAAGAGCCACGTTTGGCATGACATATTCAGTAAATACCTTTACGTCAAGCTCAAGACCTTCTTCAGCAGCTAGTTCTGAAACTTTTTCCATAATTTGCTCATGCGGGCCAGCTGTTACACCTACTTTTAATTTATCTTCAGGCAATTCACCAGTGCTAGTGTCTCCATCGCCTCCACCGCAAGCTGCAAGACCAATCATTGTTAATGCTGTTAAAGCAGAAATTAATACTTTTTTCATGTTGTTCTCTCCTACTTTCTTTCTCTCTAGTTATTATTATATGCTTCAACGGTTTCTATCCCGCGAATAACATCATACGTTGTATATGAATCGCCAATAAAATGAATCGATTCATTTGGCTGGAGTGTTCCATCTGCAATTTTTTCAATCACGTTCTGTTCCGTTCTAAGCCCGAGCTCTTCTAATGAAACAGGCAACCCGATTTCTTTATAAAAAGGCAGAAGTGATCTTAATTCTACGTGTTCTTCTTCAAGAGCTAATTGTACAAGAATTCCATATGCCACTTTTTCACCATGAAGAAATCGATGTGTCTCTTCAAACTGTGTTAATGCATTATGAACAGAGTGTGCACCTGCAATTCTACCATACTCATCACCAAGTCCACCTACAAGCCCACCAGCCATTATATTCGTTTCGATAATGGTTAGCAAGGAATAGCTAACCTCTTTCTCATTTAGAGTTGCTAATGCTTGTCCACTTTCTTCAAGGAGAAGATTCTTACAAAGTTTAGCCGTTTGTAAAGACAACTGAACAGGTACTCTCTTTTGATCTAAGAGTTTCGTTAGTGCTCTTGCTTCATACCATTTAGCCAACGTATCGCCTATTCCAGCGCGAAGATACTCTATAGGTGAGGCCGCGATCACTGTTGGTTCAACCAGGACGATCCAAGGGTTTTTCACAAATTGCGAATACTTGAGGTAATCACCTGACTCTGTATAAATGACACTTAACGGAGTCCAAGCCGCACATTGCGAAGCGAGAGTTGGAAGCAAGACAACAGGAACATTCAATTGATTTGCCGTAGCTTTTGCTAGATCCATCACTTTCCCGCCACCAAGACCAATGATAACGTCACTTTGACTCGCCTGAGCTATTTTTTGCAAACGATCGATTTCATTAATTGAGCATTCCCCACTATATTGTTCGAAACAAACACCTACATTTTCAAATGCAGGTAGCTTATTTTTAGCAGCACAAAGCGACTTGATCCCATGAACCAATAATGCCTTTTCTACTTTCCCCTCAATAAGTAATGATTCCAAACGTTCGTATGCCCCTACCTCACATACATAGTAACTTGGAGAAGCCTGTACGTTAATCGATTTCACTGTACCTTCCCCCCCACTCTTATTCGTTACTCTTTAGAACATTAGCAGAAAAAACCAAGAAGATAAGTTGATTTTAGCTCATCGTTCAATATTATAAATAACAATTATGAAGAAGACAAATGTTATTTCTTGGATCTATCTGAACATGCACAACATACATGATTCTACCATTACCGAGCTATTGGGAAAAGGAATTAAACTTACAGTGGTTGTTCAAAACTTTTATTAATCATCCAAATAAAGATTGACACTTTTTAAAACCCAAGTTATGATTCATTTAATCCATGTTCCGAGAGATCAAACGGGAAAAACTTGAACCTGTCTCCTTTAGCATACAATTGATAAAAATCGGTTGTTTGAAAAAGGAAAACTCTTCAAGATTTTAACGTTACGGTAATTCGGCGTATTTCTTCAACGTTACTTTTGAAGAGATATGCCGTTTTTTTATGTAATATATAATAAGATAAAGTGAAATTTGGAGGCGGTAACTTCATGATACAAACAAAAGGTACAGTAGAAGCGACAATATCAAAGGCGTTAACTCAATGGGAGAAGGATTTCTTAGGGAGAGGTTCCGTATCTGTTAAAACGGATATAATACGAGATATGGTCATAGTCTCGTTAAAAGGTGTCTTGACCCCAGCTGAATACGCCCTTTGTCAAAAGGATGAGGGGAGATTATCTATAAAGAAAATTCGCTCTGAGCTCGTTGAATCAGGACGTGAAACATTAGGTGAATTAATCCAACAACTAGTGAACGTAGAGGTTATTACATTTCACACTGATATCAGTACAAAAACAGGTGAACGCATCATGGTATTCAGACTGACAAGTGACCTAGAAAGAACGTTAAATTAAACAAAATATGGGAGACCTTTGAAGAGAATCATAAGCTCGTTAAAGGTAAACCGACAATTGTTAGTTCTGTATCGTCTTACATAGGCGAACGGTTCTACTGATTGTCGGTTTTTTTGTTGCTTGGAGGTAGATCAATAAATGGAACTACCACTTAATAAAAGGAGGAATTGAAACGATGTATGAAATTATCATCCAAAACTTATTATCACCAGTAGTCTTGTTTTTTGTTCTAGGACTATTGGCAGCACTAGTGAAATCTGATTTAAAAGTCCCAAATGCGCTAAATGAAACACTTAGTATCTTTCTTCTCATTGCCATTGGGTTAAAAGGAGGGATTGAACTTTCCAAATATACATTAGCAGAAGTCATAAGTCCTGTTATCGCCACCCTATTTCTTGGATCAATCTTGCCAATTGTAGCACTTCTTCTCTTAAAGACGATTAAACTTGATAAAAAAAATGCCGTTGCTCTAGCTGCCACGTATGGGTCAGTAAGCATCGTTACGTACGGAGCTGCCATTTCTTTTCTTGACCATACTGGAACGACTTATGAAGGATTTATGAATGCAATGGTTGTGTTAATGGAAAGTCCAGCTATTATCATTTCGTTATTATTGCTAAAAGTAATGGATCAAAACAAAACGGATGCAGTTGCATACTCTTCCAGAAACATTGCTTTTACATCACCCCTAACATCTTTCATTGATAAAGATGTTTTAAAAGAAGCATTGTTTGGTAAAAGTATCTTGCTTTTACTTGGAGCCCTTTTAATTGGCCTAATCGCTGGAGAAAGTGCTATTCCTACTATTCAACCATTGTTTATTGACTTATATAGTAGTGTTCTTATTCTATTCTTGCTTAGCATGGGCCTCACTGCCGGTGAACGCTTGCCTGAGATTCGAAAGCATGGTTTCCAGTTAGTGCTGTTTGGAATCATCATGCCCATTGTCGGAGGAGCGTTAGGTGTTCTTGTCGGAAATGTCATTGGGCTGTCACTCGGAGGAATGACATTAATGGGGGTACTTGCAGGCAGTGCTTCCTATATTGCTGCACCAGCTGCCTTACGTACATCGGTACCAGAAGCCAATCCATCTGTTTACTTAGGACTTGCACTTGGCATTACGTTTCCATTTAATTTAATTATCGGAATTCCACTCTATTATCAATTTGCCCAGTGGCTATAATCTCAACGAGGAGTGATTGAAATGTTAAAAGGAATGAATGAAACGAATTCAATGAAAAAAATACTCGTGATTACTGATATCAAACATGAATTTCAACAACAGTTACCTAAATTATTAAATATGGAAGCTTCGAGGTTGCTTGTTCTCTCAAGTGTCGGTGCATCTATTACTCAGCCATATGGTTGTCTAGTTCGAAATATACTCTTAGAGATCTACCAACAAAATATTGAACAAATTTATTTAATCGTCCCAAAGGAACATACAAGTCCTAAGTTTAATCAAACAATCTTACTAGACAAGTTTGAAAAAGATGGGATTGATCAAGGGCTCCTTCATGCTCTTAATTATAGTAGGATTGTTAAAGAAGACATACTCTCATGGCTGAAAGGGAATGAAGTTGATGGCGAAGCAACATTAAAACAGAGTCTCAACTTGTTAAAAAAACACCCACTCATTCCAAAACGTGTGAGCATTTCGGCTTATACGATGAACGTAGAAACAGGAAATCTAATTGAGATTGAATTAGAAGATACTGAAAAAGATATTTGCTAACGTCAAAAAATAGGAGGGTGACGAAAAGGGAAAATACACAAAGTCACCCCTCTCAATTTGAGATGTCCACTGTTTATGTTATAGTAATGAATGAATCATAACCTCTTGATACAGAGGCAATAGGAGGACATTTTATGAGCGTACATATCGGAGCAAAACAAGGTGAAATTGCAGAAACCATTCTACTCCCAGGAGATCCACTGCGTGCAAAATATATTGCTGAAACGTTTTTAGAAGATGCAGTTTGTTATAACGAAGTAAGAGGGATGTTAGGTTATACAGGCACATATAAAGGAGAGCGTATTTCCGTCCAAGGAACAGGAATGGGAGTGCCTTCAATTTCTATCTATATTAATGAATTAATGCAAGAATACAATGTGCAAAACTTAGTTCGTGTCGGAACTTGTGGGGCCATTCAAAAAGACGTAAAAGTTAGAGACGTTATTTTAGCCATGAGTGCGTCAACTGATTCGCAAATGAATCGTCTAACTTTCGGTGGTGTCGATTATGCTCCTACAGCGAATTTCGACCTTTTAAAGAAGGCATATGACGTCGGTGTTGAAAAAGGCTTACATTTAAAAGTAGGAAATGTCTTTACTGCTGATATGTTCTATAATGACAATGGAGAGCTTGAAAAGTGGGCTAAATACGGTATTCTCGCTGTTGAAATGGAAACAGCTGCTCTTTATACAATTGCAGCGAAGTTTGGTAGAAACGCTTTATCCGTGCTAACTGTAAGTGATCATATTTTAACTGGTGAAGAAACGACATCTGCGGAGCGCCAAACGACCTTTAGCGATATGATGGAAGTTGCACTTGACGCTGTTACAAAAAAATAAAGATTACTCACTTGCAGATGATGCTAATTAGGCTCGTCTGCAAGCTTTCTTGTATTACTAACCACATTGTGCTTTCACTTGCAGTAACGATTGATTTACTCGCCGTAAAGCTAGTTTTACTCACCACAAATCTCCGCTTACTAGTCTTGTAACGTAAAAAAAACAGACAAATCAGTCTGCTTTTTCTACCATTTTCTTAATGAATCTCATCATAAATTAGTGTTGGCTTCTTGACTTCTCCATCAGTAAATGAATAAGCCTCCATCACCATATCTATAACACTTTTTGTATTTTCATTATTTGTATGTAACGTTGCAATCGAATCACCAGTAGAAACCACATCACCTACCTTCTTATTCAAGACTATCCCAACAGCCAAATCAATATCGGATTCTTTCGTTGCCCGTCCAGCTCCGAGTAACATCGCAGCCGTCCCAATCTTATCTGCTACAATAGCAGAAACGGTGCCAGCTCGAGTTACTTTGACTTCGATTTTATAGTTGGCTTCTGGTAGCTTCTCTGGATGATCCACAATCGTTGGATCACCATTTTGGGCTTGAATAAACGTCTTCAGAACTTCCAGCGCTTCTCCATTAGCGATAACGTCCACTAACTTTTGACGCGCCTCATTTATTGATGATGCTTTTTTAGCTAAATAGACCATATGACTACCAAGTGTTAAGCACAACTCCCGTAAATCCTCTGGCCCCTCTCCTTTTAACATAGCAATTGCTTCTTTTACTTCAAGTGCATTGCCGATTGTTTGGCCAAGTGGCTGATTCATATCAGAAATTATGGCCATCGTATCACGACCAAGATTTTTTCCGATCTTAACCATCGCTTCTGCTAGCTCTTTTGATTGTTCGAGTTCTTTCATAAATGCGCCTGAACCTGTTTTAACATCTAGAACAATCGCATCTGCTCCAGAAGCGATTTTTTTACTCATAATGGAACTCGCAATTAATGGAATCGAGTTCACCGTTGCTGTTACATCTCTTAATGAATACAGTTTTTTATCTGCAGGTGTAAGATTTCCAGTTTGCCCAACAACAGCTAGCTTATTTTTATTTACAAGTTCTGTGAATTTTTTCGTATCAATCTCTACACTAAAGCCTGGAATCGCCTCTAGCTTATCAATCGTTCCACCAGTATGACCTAAGCCTCGTCCAGACATTTTAGCAACCGGTACTCCTACCGCTGCAACTAATGGTGCAAGAGCGATCGTCGTTTTATCCCCGACTCCCCCCGTCGAGTGTTTATCAACCTTTATCCCTTCAATCGCTGATAAATCAATTTGATCACCTGATTCTACCATCGCCATCGTTAATTCTGCACGTTCAGCTGTTGTCATATCTTGAAAGTAAATTGCCATTGCAAACGCTGAGATTTGATAATCAGGAATATCTCCATTTGTATAGCCTTCAATGGCAAAACGAATTTCCTCTTTCGATAACTCATGACCATCTCTTTTTTTCTCAATTAAATCAACCATACGCATATTCCCACAACCTTTCCGAATGGAATAAACCGTTCCTTACACCTTTGAAATCATTTCTTTTTTGCTTTAGCTTACGAAGGCCACTTCTTACATTTCTTTCACGATAGCCTTAACAAGTGATAAAAATTCGAATTTTACACGTTCAGTTGTTTCAATGACTTCATCATGTGTAAGCGGTTGAGGTAAGATACCAGCTGCCATATTTGAGATACATGAAATTCCGAGTACGCTAAGCCCTGCATGACGAGCAACAATCACTTCCGGAACAGTTGACATACCGACTGCATCTGCACCTAACGTGCGAAGCATTCGAATTTCAGCCGGAGTTTCATAAGTAGGACCTGTGTTTCCAACATACACACCTTCTTGAACCTTAATCTTTAACTTTTCTGCTTGATTACGAGCAAGCTCACGGAGGTCTTCACAATACGCGCTTGACATATCTGGGAAACGCACACCAAATTCTTCATTATTTGGTCCAATCAACGGATTTTGTCCCATATTATTAATGTGGTCTTTAATGACCATCAAATTGCCTGGCTCATATGCTTCATTAACGCCACCAGCTGCGTTTGTTACGACAACTTGACGAACCCCTAATGCTTTCATAACTCGAACTGGAAATGTTACAACATCCGTGCTATATCCCTCGTAGAAATGAAAACGTCCTTGCATTGCCATGACTTGTTTTCCTTCTAACATACCGAATACAAGTTGACCATCATGTCCTGCAACGGTTGATACCGGAAAGTTCGGAATCTCACCATACGGAACCTTGATGGGATTTTCAATTTCTTCTGCAAGCACACCTAGGCCGGAACCTAAAATTAACCCAATCGTCGGTGCTTCTCCCATTTTCTCACGTAAATATGAAGCTGTTTTTTCAATTGTTTGTACATCAGTCAAAACAAATTCCTCCTTTATGAAAGTTCATGTAAAAAACTAGTTCCATTATTCGGCAGTTTCACATTAAAATTCTCCGCAACCGTAGCTCCAACATCAGCAAATGTTTGTCGGATACCGAGATTTTTCGCTTCTGTCTGTTTTTTGTTATAAACAAGTAGTGGGACAAATTCACGGGTATGATCTGTTCCATGATGAGTTGGATCATTCCCATGATCAGCTGTAATGATTAATAAGTCTTTCTCTCCTAATTCATCAATTACCTGCTTAAGCTGTTGATCAAATTGCTCTAGTGCTTTACCATACCCAATCGGATCACGACGGTGACCATAAACGGCATCAAAATCAACTAAATTTAAAAAAGTGAGACCTATAAATGACCTACGAACGGTTTCAAGAAGCTTTTCCATCCCATCATCATTTGAAACGGTCCGAATGGCTTCCGTGATACCTTCGCCGTCATATATATCGGAAATCTTTCCAAGGGCAATTGAATCGAAGCCATTATCAGCAAGCTCGTTCATTACAGTACGGTCAAATGGCTTTAACGCATAATCGTGTCGGTTCGCCGTTCTCTTCCACTTTCCGTTTTCCCCTACAAACGGGCGCGCGATAATTCGGCCAACCATATATTTCGGATCAAGCGTAATCTTGCGTGCCTTTTCACATATATCATATAGCTCGTCAATTGGCACTACATCTTCGTGAGCAGCAATCTGCAACACAGAATCTGCAGATGTGTACACAATAAGATCACCAGTTTTTACATGTTCTGCTCCAAGCTCATCTAGTATTTCTGTTCCAGATGCGACTTTATTGCCGAGCATCTTTCTGCCCCATTGCTTTTCTAATTCTTCGACCAGTTCTTTCTGAAATCCATCAGGGAACACTTGAAAAGGTTCTTTAATATAAAGACCCATAATTTCCCAATGACCTGTCATTGTATCTTTCCCGCTTGACGCCTCTTGCATTATTCCATAATCAGCAAGAGGGTTTGCCACTTTTTCGACTCCCTGAATCTCGCGAATGTGACTTAAGCCTAGCTGTGCCAAATTAGGCATCTTGAGGCCCTTCATCCTTTCTGCAATATGACCTAGTGTATCAGAACCTATATCACCAAATTGTGCCGCATCGGGAGCTTCTCCTATCCCAACAGAGTCCATTACAATTAGAAAAATACGATCATAACGATAGTTACCCACTGCTTAATTCCTCCTTTTTCCTACTTATTACTATGCCCAATTTTCCCCATCAATTAAAAAGCTTAAGTTGTCAGAAGTCTGACCTCTTTATGAGACATGAAAATTCTATGCCCTTGGATGATATTGAGCATAGACATCTTTCATTCTTGCTTTTGTTACATGTGTATAAATTTGAGTTGTAGATATATCCACATGCCCCAACATTTCTTGTACCGCTCTAAGATCAGCTCCATTTTCAAGCAAGTGCGTCGCAAATGAGTGTCTTAGCGTATGGGGGGTTAAGGGCTTCTCTATTTTTGCTTTTATCGCTAATTTTTTGAGAATCTTCCAAAATCCTTGTCTTGAAAGTGGTTTGCCGTGATGATTCACAAATAAAACATCGTGACGATTCTTTTTCATTAATGATAACCTGCTATGTTCTAAATACGATTGTAACGCTTTCGTCGCTTCACCGCCGAGTGGAATAATGCGTTCTTTATTTCCCTTTCCAATACACCTGACAAACCCCATCGTCAAATGAGTATCGATTACGGTTAAATTGATTAACTCTGATACCCGCATTCCTGTTGCATATAGCGTTTCTAACATCGCCCGATTCCGGATTGAGAATAAATCATTACCAGATGGAGCAACAAGCAATGCTTCTACTTCTTGCATCGATAAGATTTTAGGTAACCGCTTTGTACGCTTGGGAATATCTAAATGGACAGATGGATCCTGATCGGCTAACTTTTCACGAAGAGAAAATTGATGAAATGCTCGAATCGAAGCAATGGTTCGAGCAATGGTTGTTTCTGCTCGTCCCTGTTCTTTCAAAAAATATAGGTACTGTACGATTGTTTGTCGATCAATCTCATTTATCTCATTTTTGTTTTCAACATTCTTAACGTACAAATCATACTGTTTTAAATCACGTTGATACGACTGAATTGTATTCTGAGCTAAGCCTCGTTCTACTTGTATGTAATGCAAAAATTCGTTTATTTCATGTTCCACCTGTATCGCCCCTACCCATTATTCTCCTTCTTGATAGAACAACATTAAACGATCAATCCAAGAAGAAGAACTCGTACCACTCTTCTCCATCTGAAACACTTTAATAGCTTTCCCTTGCGGTTCATCATAGCGATGATAACTTTCATATTCTTGGCTTACCCATAGAATACCATAATAGAAGAGAAGTGTGCATCCCATAAATAAGAGAAACACTTTTATTGTTTGAATCGCTAAACGAAACCAAGATCTCATGGGACATCCCTCACTCTAACCTCTTTTTAACAAGCTATGCCAAAAACTACCCGGAATATACCTATTTAACGAGGCTTTCCTTAAGTTTTCTACAGCAATCTGGATCCGTTTTTTTACTATCAAAAATAAAAAAGAGCCATCTCTATCAAATAAAGAGTTGGCCTCATTCAGTGTGGTCATACAATGATTCTGATTTATTCCTCTGAACGCTTGTCTTTATCATGACAACGATGACATACTCCATGAAAGGTTAAACGATGATCCTTAATTTTAAAATTCCAATCACGTTCAACAACCTCTTCAACATCACCTAATAAGTCCTCTTGAATTTCATCAACAGCTCCGCATTCAATACAAACGAGATGATGGTGAAAATGAGCTGCACCTTCTTGGCGCAAATCAAAACGCGATACACCATCACCGAAATTTATTTTATCAACGATTTTCAACTCCGCAAGCAATTCAAGTGTACGATAAACCGTAGCTAGTCCAATTTCAGGTGATTTTTCTTTTACGAGGAGGTAAACATCCTCTGCACTTAAATGATCTTCTTCATGTTCAAGCAACACTCTTACTGTAGCCTCTCGCTGTGGCGTAAGCTTGTAGCTTTGTGAGTGCAGGTGTTTTTTTATACGTTCCAGTCGTTTCTCCATTCGTCGTTCCTCCCCTCAAGCGATTTACCTCCTCTCATTATAATCATTCAAAAAAACAGTGTCAATCGATAATGATTATTGTTTATATGGACACAATAATTATTTTTTAATAATAATTATAAATACTTTTCAACAAAACCTGGCAGTGGCTCCGCTCATTGGTCTCTAGATTGTTCAAAATCTCTTAAACCATAGAGTCAATTACTAATCGCATGAGAACTGGTGATACATACGCTTCAAAGGCAGATGCAAATGCGAGTGCAGAGCCTACACATAAAATGAGAAGAGAATATTTAAGAAATTGAGGGAAAATTGGCATATTCGTACGCTTCATAAATTGTTGGCGAACCATTTTCAAACAAAACGAAATACTAGCTGTTCCCACAATAATGAAAGCTGGTACTAAAATGAAGTTTTGCGGCATGATCGATACGAATGATAAGAAAAACCCTGACATCCCCATTTGATTGACAAGAAAGCCAACTGTAAAACCAACAACAACACCTTTTAAAAAGAGAAGGATGAGTATAACCGGCAAACCGATAATCGATAAACCCAAAATCCACATTAGGCCAAAATATTTTGCATAATGAGCAAAACTCTGGCTAAAAATGGCAGACGATTGAGCAAGTTCTCCTTCTTGAACATGTCCAAAAAATTGATTCAAGTACATATATAAATCATGCTTTTGCGTTAAGCTTAAGCTATTAACAACGATTGCTCCAAAGACAATGCCTATTAAAAATAGGACTGTCGTAAATACATAAATCGTTCGGTTCTCTTCCAAATGGATCGCTACTGTCTCTCTTAAACCGTACTTCATCATGCCAAGACCTCCTCTTTTGCTCTTACTTCACTCTATGAGACAAGTCCGAAATCTATGACTATGATCGTCTATTAATTTCCATATAAATGAGAACAGAGAAGGTGCTTGAATTCTTAGCATACCTCCATTATAAGTAATTGAATGAAATTCAGATGTATTTTTCTCAGGTTATCGAATAAGACTCATGAATTATTATTGCGTTCTATTTTCCCATAGACTCCACCGCCACCTGCTTTAATAGAGATAGTACCTTCACGTGCAGCTAGTATCGCTTTAGCTATAGATGGTTGAACTACTTTTATTAACTCCTCTTCAGAAACATCGTGGATAATCGACATATCTGTTCCAAAATACTTTCTAAGCTTTTGAATTGTCTTCTTCCCTAATTTCGGTATGAATTCTAATGGGACTTGATGAATGTAAGGCGGGCGTTCTATTTGCACGCTCCTACGAGAAGCCAATTCTCTCAATCGTTCAAATACACCTTTAATAACTTTCGTAGATCCACATTGAGTACATCTTTTCCCATCAATCTGCATGGAACACTTGGCACAAATGGTACGATAATATTTACCTAGCAATGGGTTCAAGCCATAATTGCCGATAATGTTTCGACCTCTTAATTGGGATAAAGCCAGTTTCAACTCTTCAAATGAAGGACAATTCATTCGCACAATTTGATATTCTCTTGCCATTTTCTCTAGTGAATGGGCGTCTGAATTAGTCAGAAATGAATATTGGTGTAATTCTTCTAATTGATCTGCCATTATCGTGTCACTGCTTAACCCAAGCTCAATTGCATCGATTAGGGCTGGGTCAAAAACCTCTGTTAAGCTACGTGTTACGCCTTTTCCATACAAGCTTTTAAATGGAGTAAACACATGCGCTGGGATAAATAATCCGCTTAATTCTTTCACCTTCATTTGAAGGATTTTCGCATTCTCATATATTCTTTGCGAACTTAAAGAAGGATTTTTCATTCTTTTTGCTAGCCAAAGACTAAATTCTTTCATCGATTCAATTGTCGGCAAATAACATAAGACATGAACTGGCCCCTGACAATTTTCATCAAAAAGTTCAATTTCTGTTCCAAGAAGTAACGTAACCCCTGGGTATCGAATTCCTCCACCTATTAATGGCACTGCTTCTCCATTTTCGATATCTTCATCTAACTCCTTTAATACTTCTTCCACATGGCAATCAATCACACCCACCATGTCAATTCCCTTTATTTCTACCGCATAGCGTATAATAGATTGTAAGGTCAAAGAAGGAGCAGCTGTTATCTTAACTGCTGCTCCTAAACGTGTTCTTCCTATATGAGTATGTAAGTCTGCAACATAAGAACGGAACTCAATCACAAATTCTCCAACTTTCTCATTTTTAAAAATTGAACAGCGTAAGCAGTCTTTGCATCATGAATGATTTGATCTTTTATCATCTGTTCAGCTTCTTCTAGTGTTACCTCTAGAATATCAAGGAATTCATCGTCATCCATGTTCGTTTTTCCTTTTTCTAACTGGTTGGTCCAATACATGTATATTAGCTCATCAGCAAATCCTGGGGATGTATAAAAGGAAAGAAGCAACTCTAGTTTTTCTGTTTTGTAGCCAGTTTCTTCTTCAAGTTCTCTCTTAGCCGAGTCAAAAGGATTTTCACCTGCTTCAAGCTTACCAGCTGGAATTTCTACAATTGTCTTGTTAAGAGCTTTCCGATATTGACGAACAAGGACTAGTTTTCCCTCTTTTGTAATTGGCAAAATCGCTACAGCTCCTGGATGTTTCACAAGTTCCCTCGTACTCGTTTTCCCATTAGGAAGCTCAACTTCATCAACCTGCAAGTCAATCACTCGACCTTTAAATATTTCCGTCGTTTTTAATGTTTTCTCATATAAATGGTCCATAATCTCCTCCAGTTTTTCATTTCTAACATTCTAAAACAGGCCGAAAAATAAGTTTTTGTACTTTTTCTTCATACCCCTTCATAGAAGTGTAGCATATCCTAATTTGAAAGGACGAGCAGCCAATGAAAATCTACATTCATCAGAACGGTGTCATTCTGTCTGGGAAAGCATGGGAGATCCAAGCTAAATTAAAGCAAATGCGAACGTCCTTTGATACATTGGACGAATGGATAGAAGCTGTTCATTCAGACTTTTCACACTCCAAACCAAATTTTACAGCTTCTGCAACCGCACAAAAAAACAACGGATCCGCTTCATATTTACGCCCCATCGTTTGAATGGGCATTGTTGCCTTTTTTAGAGCTTGTTCAATAAGCTTGCTCGCCCGATCTTCACTTGCAAAATGGATACTGTGTTCGGTTTGGAATGGGCGATATGCATCTAGTTGTTCTTCAATCTTTTGACGTTGTTGATCTACTAAGTATGGAAAAGGTAACATTGCCCGCCTAAACGTAAATTGGCTAAACGGTGTCATTGTATGATGACTTATACCAAAATGTCGCGTTCTTGACTCAACAAATGAAAGCCTTGGAATCCATACCGGTATCCCTTCGAGAGCACTCACTACATGCGACCAATTTGATAAAACCATACCTGAGAAACCATAGCACGTGCCGGAACCAACTACACCAGGCCCAACAGAAATTAAAATAAAATCTGCATGTAATATCTTCTCAGCAAATTGTAAGGCTGATGCAACGGTAATGGCCTCAAACTGACCACCAAATGCTTGTCCCACCGTAATGGAGTAAAATCCTTCTTCCTTCTCAAGTACACGAAGTTGATCGCTCAGTCTTAAAGGAAGAGAAGCCTGATCATCAAATATAATACAACAACGACTTTTGGCTTGTATCTCTTGAGACACATAATAAAAAAGCGGAACCATACTATGTAATTCCGCCAGCCAAATTGGCTTTCCTGAAAGTGAAAATGGTTTGGTGAAATGCTCGTGGTATGTACTTTCTTGTGCTTCTACAGCCATCACACTATGCTGAATTGGGGTGTACCGTGCTTTTATAATATGACCTTTAGAATCTTCCGAAATCCAGTCATTACCTTGCAATAAAGAGCAGACAATATCCCATCCTCCCGTTCCTAATTGTAGTTCTGTCGCTGTTGCATTGACCAGGATATAATTTCCAACTTTAGCAGATGGCGTAATTTGTTTATACAAGATGGCACGCTTAGCGCCTTTATCAGTTACGACTTTTTGAATATCATAATCTTCATAGATAATTTCAAGAACCATTGTTTTCAGTTGTTTATACATACTCTCACGCCTTAACTAGGAGCTTTATTAAATGATGATCATCTGTCACCTTTGTAACCAATTAATACTTAGAGTTAGCCTTTCCACACTGTGGAAAATTAGTCAAAGAAAATAGAAAAAGCTATTACTTCATAAGAAATAAATGAAGCTGAATCAACTAATATAACATTGGTTCAATTAAGGATTCAAGTCCGGCGTAATGGACTTCTCCCCGTATAAAATGTTCAATTGTTCCATCTCTTCCTATAATATAGGTTATTGGCATCCCAATGATTTTATAGCGATCTGCTACAACACCATCTTCATCAAAAAAAACTGGGAGTGTGATTCCGATCTCTTCTATAAAATTAGGTGCGTCGTGTAATGTTCGTTCAAACGTCTGCATATTTACTGTTAAAATTGTCAAACCTTCTTCAGAATAATCACGTTGCAAATCCATAAGATCAGGCATTTCATCACGACATGGCTCACACCATGAAGCCCACATATTTAAAATAATGACGTCACCTTTGTAGTCCCATAATTCACCTGATTCTTGAGTATGCATAGGCAATGTGAAATTTTCAGCAATCATGCCAGGTTCGTTTCCAATTTCTTTTCGTTCTTGAAAAAAGACAATTCCTATGAAAAGGACGGCAACAACGCCCAATATTAAAATGGTGACTCCTCGCTTCATTGTTCTCCCCACCTCTATTTTTACTATTTACTTTGTATTATAGAGAGGAGCTTCTTGGTAAAGCAAGTTCTAAAGTAGATAACAGACTATAAATGTATCTTTCCGAAAAAAGATAATTTTGGTAGAATGGTAAAGTTAGCGACTCAACTGATTGAAGTCTCTACCCCCATAAGAAAGGATGGATTTATTACATGTCAATTATTGAAGCTTTAATATTCGGAATTGTACAAGGTATTACTGAATTTTTACCTATTTCAAGTACAGCACATATTGTCATTACACAAATTCTTTTAGGCTACCAATTCCCGGGTTTTGGATTCGAAATCTACCTTCATCTAGCTTCCATTCTTGCTGTTGTGATTTATTTCCGCAAAGACTTACTACAAGTCATTACCGGTTTCTTTGGCTATTTTGCAAACCGCTCAAGAGAAAACCGCACGCAATTCTTTTTTGGAATTTACATCATTGTGGCTACAATGATTACAGGTGTTCTCGGTCTAGTTCTTGAAGACTATATTGGAGCCTCAATGAAAACACCTCCTTTTATTGCGATTGCCCTTGCATTAACAGGTCTTTTCCTGATCATTATTGAGCGTTTTGTTCAATACGGCAACCGTACAGAAACAGACATGACATTTAAAGATTCTATTGTAGTAGGTCTTGGGCAAACGTTAGCTGTTTTCCCAGGAATTTCACGTTCAGGTGCTACACTTGTGACAGCTTTATTCTCCGGTTTAAGCCGTGATACGTCTGTTCGCTATTCCTTTTTGCTATCTATACCAGTTATTTTAGGGTCTAGTGTTTTAGCAGTTGGAGATTTTACAGACGGTGCAATGGTTGCAGAAATTGGCGTTTCCGCGCTTGTTGTTTCCTTTATCGCAACATTTATTTTCTCATGGTTAGGAATTGTATGGTTGATTGACTTCTTGAAGAAAAGCAAGCTTGTTTACTTCGCTATTTATTGTTTTGCTGCAGCAATTTTTGTTTATTTCTTCTTAGATAACAGTCTGATCATTGAATTATAAATTAACCTTCAAGGGTCTGCCCCCCCAGACCCTTTAGTTTTGCATATTACCTGACAAACAAAATAAACGCATACAACAATGGAATCGTAATTACACATAAAATTGTTGTTGTTGCCACAATAACAGAGGAAAAGCTGACATCTCCTCCATACTTTTGTGCAAACATAGGAACAGTTGGTGCAGAAGGCGTTGCCGTGACCAAAATGGCCACCCCCATAACAGCGGTTGAAACAGGCAACCATAGAAATGGTACTAATAGCATTGGTATGAGCAATAACTTAGCACCAGTTGCATACCAAATATATCGATTTTTTATTAATTGTTTACATTCTCCTGCACTTATCCCGGCTAGTAAACTACCAATAAGAATCATAGATAAAGGCAATGTCATTGTGCCAATGTCGACAAGTACACTTCCGATGAAAGATGGCAAAGTAAAAGGGAGAACCATCACGATAAAGCCAACTGATGTCGCAATGACACCTGGATTAAGAAACAGTTGTTTCCATGAAATATTCTGACCAACACGAGCAACAACATAGATGACATATGTCCACACATAAAACAAGAAAAAGATCATAAAAAAGGCAGTATACAACACTCCTACTTCACCAAAAAGTAAAAACGCAATTGCATACCCCATAAAGCCTTGATTGCCAAATATAATAGCAGCCTCATAAACTCCCTCTCTATTTGCTGACAATTTTGCGCTTCTCCTCATCCAGTAACCTATTAATGTCGCACCTAGTAAAGCAAAAAGAGAAAGACCTAATAACCAAGATATATCTACAAATATTTCCATTGAAAACGAAATATCCATTGAATAAATGATGAGACAAGGTAGAGTAATGTAAAGAATGACTTGCGTGAGAACTTGATTCGATTCCTTCGGTAAAATATTTCCTTTTCTCATAATAAAACCTATTAATGCAATCACTAATAGAACAAGCATTTCCCCAGTTAAACCAAAAGCTGCATTCATTTTTCTCTCCCCCTAAAAAGAATGATTTCCTCTTTTAAAAATGAACATCATTCCATAAACAATCCGTTTCTATTTCCTAAGCATTTCTCTATACTTAATAGTAGTTGTTAAGTTATAACATATTTAATATAAGCACTAAATTAAAAAAAGGTTACGCTAGCATGATTGCTGCGTAACCACAGTTTAGTCATCAAAATATATCCAAAGCCTGCTCCATTTGCACATTTCCATTTAAAATTTCAAATGTTTTTCCATACATATTCTCACGATCAACTACTTTCGCAAGCACGGTTGCTACATCTTCTCGTGTTATCGTATTATCACGAACTTGAATCTCACTCTCCAGCTTAAGCAGTTGTTTTGCACTTTCATTTGTTAAGCTACCGGGACGAACGATCGTGTAAGTAAGACTAGAGCGCTTAAGATGATCATCAGCTAATTTTTTCGCAACAAGATAATGACGAATCCGGTCGCTCTTATCCGGGTCAACCGTTCCCATCGAACTCAGCATGACAAATCGTTTCACACCTAAACGCTCAGCTGTGTCAATTGCTTTCATAGCACCCCAAAGATCAATTAAAATCGTTTTATCCGCTCCTGTATGTCCACCTGATCCAGCAGCAAAAATAACTGCTTCTACACCATGATAAGCATACTCAAAATCCCCTTCTAAATCGGCAACAACGACTTCTTGTGCTCCAAGAGCTTTTAGTTCATCTGCTTTTTTAGGATCTCTAATCATGGCGACCGTAGTATGACCTGCCTCCGTTAACTTGCTTATTGTATGCCTTGCAACTTGACCATTCGCACCAATTATAAGAACTCTCATTTCATCCACTCCTTTACAACTGATACTACTATGTTGAATGAATTATCACCTACAATCAAACAATCTGCCTTACTTCTTGATCAAAAGACTGCTTAATTTGTTCATGATCTAATCTAGCTCCAATCAAAATAATACAATTCGCTTTATCTGATTCAATAGTAGTTATATTAAGTTGATTCGAAGCAAATTGAAAGGAAAAAGGTTGTGGGTTCCCCTTAAAATGAATGTATCCTTTTGCACGAAGTAACCATTTGCTTTGCTTTTTTAACCATTTTTCAAAGCTACCTTTGTCAACCTCTTCTATCCCATCGATTTTGATTGCTTGGAACGGGTGCGAATGATGATGGTGGTGATGCCCCCCTAAATCGTCTTTCATGTTTAATGCATTCGTAAAAAAACGACTTTCAAACAACAACTCACTCTTGACATCTCCGTACTGTGCGTAAACCATCGGGGTATTTTCCATTTTTAGAACTTCTAATTTAGATGCCACTTTCACTCTATTCTTTTCATCTAATAAGTCCGTTTTATTAACTACTAAAAGCGTACTTGATGTAATTTGTTGCTTTAGCATCGTTCGAATTTCTTTTGAACTTTGAAAAATACTTTGATATTCAAGATATCGACTAGCATCGACAACCCCAATTATAGATTGAATATCTACTTTATCAATTACGTCTGGATGAGTTAACGCTTCGATAATTTCTGCTGGATTGGCAATCCCAGTTCCCTCTATTAATAAAACATCTATATCTTCTCTACTTTTTAACAATTCATCAATTTCTCCGCGCATATCATCTTGAATCGTACAACAGATGCAACCATTAAGAAGCTCAATCATGGCCTCATCTTCAAACAATTCCTTTTCAACATTCTCTGACCCAAGTTCATTTAACATTAATGCTGGCTTTTCTCCGCTCGTTTTCACATAATTCAACATCCTCTTTAATAAAGTTGTTTTTCCACTACCAAGAAAACCAGTCAAAATATATACAGGAATTCGCTTTAACACATCGACCACTCCTTTTCTAGTTACAAGTAGTATACAACAGCCCTCTTACAAACAGGAACGATTCTTATTTATCAAGCTTATGAAACAGCAACTTAGCCAATCCCGTTTCCGGCTCAGCACGTCTTACACAAAAAGCTACAAAAGAGCATGATCTCTTTTATAGCTTTTCTTGTTCTGTTCTATATAGGCGCATTTTCTTTGCTTTTTAGGAATTTTTCTTTTCTCTTTTTCATTGCCTTTGTAATGTAACCACCTTTAAAGTTACGAGGTTCATAGGAAACAATGAATGCACTAGGTTCATACGAACTAACAATTTTGATAAACTCCTGTTCCCGATCACGTCTTGCCGTACAATCTAAACGATACCGTCTTTCCTCATTCATTCCTTCCACTTCTGCTGTTGATACACTAAAACCGACTTCACGAAGTCTATACGTTAACTGTTCATTTTTATTCATTATATTTACTTCAATTGACACATAGCCAATTGCCAGTTTCTGTTCGATAATTTGCCCAATATATAAACCAACACCAAACCCCATCGCGTATGATACCATGTTCAAATAATTTGTTAAATCACTAAACACAATTCCTAGTGCTATAACGTATATAAAACCTTCAAGTATTCCTAATACAGCTGCCTTTTCTTTCATTCCTTTAACCATTGTTATAGTCCTGAGTGTAAGCACTGGCACATATAGAAGTTGTGCAACAAAAATAATTAAAGCTTGAAGCATATCAAACACCTACTTTCAATCTAATATAACTACCGTAGTGTAACAGGAAAAATACTTGGAAGCTAGCCTATTTCAAAAACGTTTTTTTGTATTTTTCCCAAACATTTCTTACCTTTTACAAATTGAATATACATACTTAAATCACTGAATCTATGGTAAAATAACGAAAGAACTTTCATAGAGCTTAGTAAGGAGATTTTGAATGAATAAGCGTAAACAATTTTTCCTTTCTTTTGGAAAAGACTTTTTAGGTTTTGTATTACTTTTGTTATTTTTAATTCTGTTTTTTAATATTGAGTCTTTTAAAAATGAACGTGCTGGATTTACTGTTCCCGATTCGTGGCTAAATGTAAACACGATTTTCTTAGGTATTGTCATCGAAGCTGTTCCTTTTATTCTACTAGGTGTATTTGTATCAGCTTTGATTCAGATTTATGTAAGAGAAGAGGTTATCCATCGTTTTTTACCTAAAAACGCATATGCTGCGCTTTTGCCCGCGGCTGTGCTAGGGGCCATTTTCCCCATATGTGAATGCGCGATCGTACCAATTGTCAGGCGGCTCGTAAAAAAAGGAATGCCACTTCACGTTGGTGTTGTCTTTTTAGTTGCTGCACCTATATTAAATCCAGTTGTAGCTGCATCAACGTTCTTTGCCTTTCGAACAGACTTAACTGTATTATATGCACGAATGGGACTAGCGTTTGTACTGTCAATCATCATTGGAGGTATATTATACCTTGTCTTTAAAAATCGCGATCAACTAAAATGGACAAAAGAAGAGTTAGTAGGCAGACAAGTCGTGTTAGCAACAGACACTGCACCTAGGAAAATGAACCGTCTGAAACAAACATTTTATCACGCTGCAGATGAATTCTTTTTAATGGGAAAATACCTTATTTTAGGTGCATTCATTGCTGCTTTATTTCAGACTTTCCTTGATAGAAGTGTCCTTCAAGCAATCGGTAGCAATGAGTGGAGCTCAACGGCAGTCATGATGGCTTTTGCGTATTTGCTTTCACTTTGTTCTGAAGCTGACGCATTTGTGGCTGCATCATTCGGCAACACATTTACAACAGGATCTCTTATTGCGTTTTTAGTGTACGGTCCGATGATTGATTTAAAGAATACGATCATGTTATTTGCATTCTTTAAAGCTCGATTTGTTTTGATCTTTATTGGAGTTGTTACTGCTATTGTCTTTATCTCAGTCGTCTTATTACAAATCCTTTCATTAATTTAATGAAAGGATGCATGTCTATTACTATATGAAAGGAGTAATCAGTATGGAGAAACAATCCGATCTCGGATTCCACGCCTATATTCGTGGAATCATTTTAATTGGCTTTGCCCTGCTAATGCTTGCTTTTATTATTACCGGCAATATCACTTATTACATTGCTCCCACCATGATGCCTTTTATTTATTTTGCAACAGGGGTGTTTCTATTACTTGGTGTTATTCAAATTATTCGAAGTACGGTCAAGGGGCAGGAAGAAGAACAACTTTGCGATTGCGGGACTGATCATAATGTATCCGGCTCTCCTATTACGAAGTTGCTCATCTATTCGATTTTCGTAACGCCAATTATCCTAGGCTTCGTCCTACCTGATAAATTATTGGATAGCTCAGTTGCTGCTAATCGTGGGATTCAGTATGGATCTGGGATTTTAGCAGAGCAAACTAGAAATGAATCAACGAAAGAAGAAGCAAGCTCAAGAGCCGAGGCATTTCTTAATGACCCAGATGCTTATTATGAGCAACTAGAAACGGGATCAAAGGCAAATGACGAGGAACATATAACAGTTGATGAATATTACACGGAAGAGGGTTTCAATCAGTATTATGAAGAACTAGCTGAAGAAATTCTAACAGAAGATCGTATTGTTGTCACCGAAGAAAATTATCTAGATATGATGACCATGCTCGATTTACAACTTGAACGATTTATTGGCAAGCCAATTGAAATTGTTGGCTTTGTGTATCGTGAACCAGAATTTGAAGATGACCAACTTGTTGTTGCCCGTTTTGGAATGACTTGCTGTGTTGCTGATGCTTCAGTCTACGGAACGATGGTAACGACTGATGAAGCAAGTCAATTTGAAAATGATACATGGGTACGAGTTACCGGAATACTAGATCAAACTGAGTTCAATGACTTTCGCATTCCACTGATTCAACTTCGTGAAATTGAAATTGTTGAGCAACCAGAGAGCCCTTATGTTTTCCCTCGCTTTAGCTTTTAATCTAATAACAACCAAAAACACATGCAATGAATATCGCATGTGTTTTTGGTTGTTATTTCATGCCTATTAATGTTGAAAATTAAAAGGTCACGGTATATTAAAACTTCAAAAATTCTCATAAAAAGACGTTTAATCAATCCCTATTGTAATACTACAACTCTGTTTATATTCCCCAACTACAATTTAATTGTAAATAACGGAGTTTCACCGCTAACTACATCTGTTGCTGATTCCTTAATCAAACTGTCAATATGATCCATGTTTGTGATGATGATAGGCGTAATCGTACTTGCGGCCTTTTCTTTTATAAGAGGTAAGTCAAAATCAACGAGAGCATCGCCCACTTGAACTTTGTCTCCTTCTTTCACATGAGTTGTGAAACCTTCACCCTTCATGTTTACAGTTTCAAGACCAATGTGTATTAAGAGTTCCACTCCGCCTAGCGTTTTTATCCCGATCGCATGCTTTGTAGGAAATACTTGCATAATTTCACCAGCTACTGGTGATACTACCTTTCCTTCTGTTGGCTCAATCGCTACTCCGTCTCCCATCATTTTTTGCCCAAACGTTGGGTCTGGAACATCTTCAACTGCCACGAGCTTCCCTGTCAGTGGTGCATGTACTACCTCTTGTTGTGGTTGAACGGGGGATGCTTCTTTCTTACCTAGACCAAATAATTTTTTAAACATATTCATTCTCCTTTTCCTATTCCTATCGAAAAAAGACTTAAAAGCAGCGAGATGCCTTAAAACACCCCTACCATTTCTAAGTCTTGCCTGATTTCACTCAGTCACAATCCGATAATTTTTTCGTTGTCTAAAATAGTTTATTATGCGAAAAAACGATTGTCAAACAAATTCATTGGAGGAGTTCTACTTTACTATCCCCTGCCTTTCATATAATCAAACAACTTTTTTTAAAAAAGCGGCTTAAAAAATGTATTTACCCATTCCACTCATGCCCAATCGTCTTATTCATTATTTCATATTATATAAGGAATAGGATGAAAGGAGATGAAGAAGATGAGTTACGGATATCAAAGTGGTTTCACTTTAATCGTTGTTTTATTCATTCTTTTAGTAATCGTTGGTTCTGCTTACGTTTGCTAATTAGTGATTTCCTCCCTCTTCATCACGACTTAAGATAAATCGGCTACAGTAGGTTCTAAGATGCAATTTGCCACTATCTACCAATCTATAAGACTCACACTGAGTGTATGTCTATCAACAAGGTGACTCACAAAAACATTCTGCACGAAAACGTGTGGACAGGTGAGTCACCTTTCTCAATTTAAAATAAGATAAAGTACCTATAAACAATATTATCAAATGTTATTATTAAATTAAAAAAATGTAAGTTTAATTACAAAAAAGTCGGACAATATGACTATTCAAAACCATTAATTTACGGTAAAATTAAAAAAAATTAAAAAAATGTATAAGAAAGGAAGATTTTAATTCTAAAACGGTTAGATGATCACCTTATTTTAGAAGCGTATCACCAATCCATAGAATTAAATCTAGATCTTGAATTCATTGGACTTCTAAAGGATGAAATAGTTGAAAGGGGAATATTTGACCAAATAGAGCAAGATCTTATCATATAAATACCAACAGTCTCTATAATCAAGTAAGAGGTGTTTATTCTATGGTTTACAAACTATTTAGTCTCTTTCAAAAGAAACGATGTTTTATCTGTAAACCAACAACTTCGTATATGAAAAAAACAAGTCCGACCAAGCCGAATTAGTTTACGTTTGTGAAAAGTGTATTGAATATGCCGAATGATGTGTCTTCTATAAATGATAGTATCTGTTTTTAGTGACCAACCCCATTTTAGTCTACTCATCAACCATCAGGTTTTTTAGAAAAAACCTACTAACTTCCTTTCAAAAATTTGGCTATTTGTGCTTAACCCTCTTTAATAAACGAATGATTTTTTCTGAATACAACTTATTTATTCGTATTCATTTAAAAAAAACCTTTAAATATTCGTCCTAATCAACTATACTTACCCCATAAACAAACAATCAAATAGAAAACTCGTATAATATTGAAATTTGGCCCGAAAGTTTCTACTGAGCTACCATAAATGACTTAACTACGAGTGATAACCTGTTTTAATTATTGATGATTTCCTAGCTAATGGGCAAGCGGCACTTGGTTAAATTGATATTGTAAATCAAGCAGGTGCAAAAGTAGCTGGTCTAGGAATTGTTATTGAAAAATCATTCCAAAACGGTAGAAAACAATTAGAAGAAAAAGGATACCGTGTTGAGTCTTTAGCTAGAATTCATTCATTGGAAAATGGTCGCGTTACATTTGTTGATGAGTTTGTTACAAACAACTAAGGAGAATACATCATGAGCACAAAATCTATTCATTATCCCTTGTATAAAAAAGAAGATACAGATGCATTTTTTGATATGCTGCATTTAAGCACCGTTCACAAGGTCTAGTAACTCCTTTAGAATCAAAAAATAGTAATAGAAAATCGTGATAATAAATGAACGTAAAACGGGGATAAATCATTAGTGAAATGATTTATCCCCGTTTCTTTTAGATGTTCTAACGCTCACATAACAAAAGTACAACCGTCCATACATGTCGGTTATGCTTTTGCTTTTAATGTTGTTTGTTTGGTAACTTTTTACTTGGATTCCCATTGCCTTGACGCTTTTTATTTTTCTCTGCTTTTCCCTGTTTTTCATGCAGCTTTTCAACAAACTCATGTGTATCCATATCAAAGTCCTCCTTTTTTAAGAAAGCTCGTTGTTACTTTAACCACATGATCAAACAAACATACATTGAACGGGAAAATAAGTGTTTCGTTTGTTTTCCCTTATTTATTGAAGACCTCTTCTAATCAAATTCATGAAATTATCTCTAATGTTTCGTCTCATGAATTGAAAGCAACATACAAGGAGAGGTCACTTCTGATGGGAAACTACCTCTTTTATATGATCTTCTTTTCTCACATCACACAATACAGAATGCGCTTTTCCACCGTTTTTTATAATCAATGACGCGGTTTCATTTGCTTTTGTTTCATCTTTATCCGTCACAATCACGATATTGCCATGCTCCGTAATCAGAAGCAATCGCTGCACCTATACCTTGTCCTGCACCTGTAACGATAATGACACGTTTGTTGTTCATGGTAAACTCCTCTTTCCCTTCTGATGTTTACCTCTATTTTATGCATATATCATTATGTATATAAAGCGACTCACCTGTTCTAACCAATAGGTGAGTCGCTTTTTAGCCCTAGGGTAGAAATTAAGATACGGCCATATCCCAATCCCTTCTATAAGTTATGCAAATGAATCTTGTTCGTTGCACCTTTTAACAGTTATGATTCAAAAAGAGCTCGGAACCTTTTAAGCTCTTTGCTAATGTACTTATCCATGACCTATTCTTTAATCTTAACATTATAGGCGCTCATCCAGTAGTCCATTTGTATAAAATGGGCAAGAAGCTGTGGTCCTGCCATTAGTTGACCAAAGTATGGTTGACCAGTAGGAAATCCACCTGATTGCGCAATTTCTTTAAGTGCGTCCTTATTAATAAACTCAAAAATAGGCGCGTCCTTTTGAGCAAGCACATTTTGCATTCCCTTTTGGACAGCAGCCGTATACTGCGGATGATGTGTTTTCGGATACGGACTCTTCTTACGATAAAGAACATCATGGGGCAATAAACCTTCCAGAGACTTTCTAAGAATTCCTTTTTCACGACCATCTAACTGCTTCATTTCCCATGGGATATTCCAGACATATTCCACAAGTCGATGATCAGAGAATGGAACTCGAACTTCTAAACTTGCTCCCATACTCATACGATCTTTTCGATCAAGAAGATTTGTCATGAACCAGATAATGTTTAAATACGATATTTCACGCCGTCTTGCTTCTTCCGGTGTATCGCCTTCAAAACGTGGCGTCTCTTGTATCGTTTCTTTGTAACGATCGTACACATACTGCTTTAAGTTCAATTTCTTTTTCCATTTATCATTCAAGAGATTTTCACGCTCATCAATGGAACGCATCCACGGAAAACCATCGATATTCATTATTTCGGGTTTATGAAACCAAGGATAGCCTCCGAAAATCTCATCAGCACACTCTCCAGATAAACCAACTGTTACATCCTGTTTAATTTCATGACAAAACCAAATTAATGAAGAATCGATATCTGCCATTCCTGGTAAATCTCTGACATCAACCGCTTCTTTTAAACGATTAGCAAGTTCGTCATTTGAGATAACTTTATTATAATGCTCTGTCCCAAGTGCCTCGGATACAACTTTCACCCAAGGTGCATCAGAGTTGGGTTGAAAATCATTTGCTTTAAAATATTTATCATTCTCATCATAATCAATGGAGTAACTTCGAATTGGACCTTTCCCTTGTTTTTCATATACTTTTGCTGCTAGTGCCGTTAATGCACTTGAATCAACTCCACCTGAGAGAAACATGCCAACAGGAACATCTGCAAACAATTGACGCTCAACGATATCCTCCATTAAATCACGAATATGCTCTGCAGTTTCGTAAGTAGTATGTTCATGCTTCTTGCTCTTTAATGTCCAGTAGCGACTAATTGTTGCCCCGTTCCGGTCATAGATTAGCATATGCGCAGGGCGCAATTCTTGAATATCATCATAAATGCCGTGCCCGGGTGTTCGTGAAGGTGCCAAGCCCATAATTTCAGCCAGGCCTTCTGTTTTAACAACTGGCTCAATGTCACGGTGAGCCAGCAATGCTTTTAACTCAGATCCAAAAAGTAAGAAACCTTTTCGTACCGTGTAGAACAATGGTTTTACTCCTAAACGATCTCGCGCCATAAATAAACTTTCATCCTTGTCATTCCATACCGCAAAAGCAAAGATTCCATTAAACTTCTCAAGACATTGATATCCCCACTCAATGTAGGATTTTAATAGTACTTCCGTATCTGAGTGACCTTTAAAATCATGCCCACGTGCAAGAAGTTCTTTGCGAATATCCTCGGTGTTATAAAGCTCTCCGTTGTAAACAATCGTATAGGTTTTATTATTATAAGTACGGCTCATTGGTTGGATTCCATTCTCAGGATCAACGACCACTAACCTTGCATGGCCAAAAGCTGCATTGGGTGACGTCCATACATTCATATCATCCGGACCACGTCTGTTTAACGTCTCTGCCATCTTTCGTACTTGCTTTTCTTCTTTTCTTAAGTCTTCACGCCAATCAATCCACCCTGTAATACCACACATGTATCATCAGCCCCTTTTGGGAAGTATTCTGTTTAGCCCAAGTGATGTGAGTTTTTTAATATTTCGTATACTAACTCACTTAGTCATCGAGCCTTCTACTCTACTCATTGCCTACACTAGGCCTTATCTCTAAGCTATCCTATTCAAAACTTAGGCAGATGTGATGGCTTTTATGATGTTCATTATTGATTTTCAACAGAGTGTTTCCCTTTTAAATAAACTGACTAAGATGGATAATAAACGAATGGTGATGTGTATGAATAAGGGGTTAACTTTTTTAAAGAAGTTGCTTATAAAGAGGCGATTTTTCCCTTTTTGAACAACCACGAAGCAATGAGTGGTACAGCTAGCAGGCGCGCAGCATACGGAATGATTGCACTCAACTTTGTCAGCAAACTTTATAGTTAGGAAGGAGTAATTTTATGAAGAATTTTGTGAACAAAAAGCCTCGGTTTAAAACGAAAAAACATTACAAAAAGACTTTAAAAAAGAAGCAATTAAGATTACTACGATTGCAACGTGCACTACATGAACAAAATATTCCTGTCATCCTTATTTTTGAAGGCTGGGATGCTGCCGGAAAAGGCGGTGCAATTAAACGCGCAACCGAGCGTCTTGACCCTCGGGGTTATACAGTGCATCCAATTGCAGCACCTGACGACCACGAATTAACCTATCATTATATGAGACGTTTTTGGAAACTCCTCCCTAAAAAAGGGGAGATGAGTATTTTTGACCGATCTTGGTATGGACGTGTCCTTGTTGAACGAGTCGAAGGATTCGCGACTAAAGAAGAATGGGCACGTGGCTATGATGAAATCAATCATACCGAACAAATGCTAGCTGCAGCCGGGCATATCATTATGAAATTTTGGATAGACATTTCGAAAGAAGAGCAGCTACTTAGATTCAAAGAAAGAGAAGCGAATCCTTTTAAAAGCTGGAAACTAACCGATGAAGACTGGCGGAATCGAAAGATGTGGGACCAATATGAAGAAGCAATTGAAGAAATGATTGATAAGACAGACACGGGGTTTGCCAAGTGGTATGTAATTGATGGACACGATAAGAACACCGCTCGAGTTACGGTGATTGAAACTTTAATAGCAGAATTTGAAAAAAGAGTAGGAGAACTTGAAGAGTAATAGGGTTAACCTGGAATCTTTAAATGGTCTCAGGTAGAAGGCTATCCTCATTCAAAAATCCACCGTTAGTTTTCGTCATGGTGGATTTTTGGAGTTTCTGATGTTCTTTATAGATTGATTAATTGTACAAGTCAAATATATACTAGTAAGAAAAGAAACAACTTAAGAATCTAACAGTAATGGAGATACTATATGGAAACTACGTTTATTCTCAAGCAAATGCAAAACGTTATTAAAACATATACAGATCAACAACTAGGCTTACCGTTGACAAAAGCAGAAGAACAAAAGCTCTTGGATAATATTATTCCTAAAGTAGATGAAAGAGGCTTAGACCACTTTCGAGACATTGTCCATGATGTGATTTATACGTTTTTTACTGATCAAGAGGATGATTGACTTTCTTTCCCCATAAGCTCTTTCACTTGATCTTTTGGGTCCCAACATGAAAATTGATACGTGGACTTTGTTTCATAGCCTAGGCGAACACAGTAGTACCGCATCCCTCCGCCATCCTTTTTTTTTGCTGTAAAATGACGACACGTCGCACAGCAATGGAAACGCCTGATCATAATCATCCTCCTTATTTTTTATTCAATTTCCTTCCTGCTAAACGCTCAAATAAACTTGGCATTAGTTGATAAAAAGTTGAACCTACATTCATCCATTTAGGTAGATTCAACTCACGCTTTGGACGATCAATAAGGTTAATGGTTGCCCTTGCCACCTCTTGTGATTCTAGCATCCAGCGTTCAATATTTTTCACATAGGTTCCTTCTTGGTCAGCTCGGTCAAAAAAAGGTGTTTTGATTGGACCAGGGTTTACAGCAGAAATATGGATATTCGTATCTAGCAATTCCATTCGAAGTCCATTTGTAAAACCAAGAACCGCGTGCTTCGTCGCAGCGTAAACACTAGATTTTGGTGTTGATAGCTTGCCAGCTTGTGACGCAATGTTAATAATATGACCTTTATTATGTTGAAGCATATGGGGGAGCACCGATTTGGTTAATGCAATTAAGCCGACTACATTAACATCAAACATTTCCTGTACATTTTTCACATCTGCATGTTCGACTTTCTCAAACACACCAAACCCCGCATTATTAATTAGCACATCAACTTGGCCAACTTCAGTAACAATTTGTTCTGTTACTTGAGCAATCATATTCGTGTCACTCATATCTAATCGATACACAAATGCCTTAGCACCCTGCCCTTCTATTATTTGTTTTAATGCATGTAGCTTTTCGACATTACGAGCTAAAAGAACGACAGTATTTCCTCTTTTACCAGCTTCTAGAGCCAAGTCCTTCCCTAGCCCACTTGAGGCACCCGTAATCCAAATGATCTTATCCGTTGCCATACTGACTCTCCTTACAATCCATCATCTTGCATGAAGGGAAATGTATTTTACTTGTTCAGTTTAAAGGAAAATCGAAAGAACAACCAGCGCTTTTTAAACTGATAGTTGACGACTTGCTTTTCTCTTCATATAATAGTAAAAACAATATGAAATGGTGTAGATAGGGATTAGTAAATGATTCATTATGTGCAAAGAGAGTGACCTCGCTGGCTGAAAGGGTCATCACCGCTAATAGCATTGAACCTGCCCTGGAGCTAGTCAGCTATATAATTAGTTAATTATATAGCTGACCGTCCCCCACGATACGGGTAAGAGTGGGCATTTGTAATGCCAACAAAGGTGGTACCGCGGATGAAGTTCTTCCGTCCTTATTTGAGGACAGGAGAGCTTTTTTATTTTTTATTCTATTTAAAATGAAAAGAGGAGAGATACATGAGTCGACAACGTCTGGTTGTTAAAATTGGAAGTAGCTCATTGACATCAAAACAAGGTGCTTTGAGTATGGAAAAGGTCACCATGTTTGTCAACGCAATTGCTAACTTAAAACAGGCTGGTCATGAAGTCATCGTGATCTCTTCTGGAGCAGTTGCCGCTGGATTTAAAGCAATTGGGTATCCTACAAGACCAGTAACGATTGCCGGCAAACAAGCGGCTGCGGCTGTGGGGCAAGCGATGCTCATGCAAGCGTATATTGAACAATTTGGAACTCACAATTTAATTCCTGCACAATTGCTCTTGACAAGACAAGATTTCTCAGATGAAACGAGGTATGGAAATGCTTATTCAACATTATCTGAATTATTAAAAAGAGGCGCCATTCCAATCATTAATGAAAACGATTCTACTTCAATTGAAGAGTTGACATTTGGCGACAATGATATGTTATCTGCTCTTGTAAGTGGGTTAATTCACGCGAATACACTCTGTATTATGACTGATGTAAATGGACTATATGACGATAACCCTCATACAAATCCAGATGCAAAAAAAATTAACTACTTGCCTTATGTAACAGAGGATTTGCTTGCTCTTGCAGGAGATTCCTCTTCAAAAGTTGGGACAGGAGGAATGAAATCAAAGGTAAGTGCTGCAAAGACGGCCCTTACTCTTGGTGTTAATGTCTTTATTGGAAAAGGAGAGCATCCTGACGTGTTTATTGATATTTTAACTGGAAAAGGAGACGGTACCTACATCGGCTCCTTTCAGCATGAGACTGTCATGCCAACCACTAAACAGTGGATTGCACTTCACTCAAAAATTGCAGCACGACTGATTATCGATGCAGGAGCTGAGCAGGCACTTCTTCATCGTGGAAAAAGCCTATTACCAGTTGGCATAATATCAATTGAAGGGACCTTTTCTAGAGGTGATGTGATTGAAGTTTGCAATGAATCTAGCCTTCTTATTGGAAAAGGGAAAGCCAATATGACCTCAGATGACCTTGCTCATTACCGTGACCAACAAACGAGCCATACTACAGCATCAAAACATAAACAACCTGTTGTGGTCCATCGTAACGAATGGGTCCCATCTTTAAAGGAGACGATGAAACGATGAGTGAATTACGAACAAAAGCAAAAAAAGCGAAAGAATGCGCACGTGAACTAGCAACCAAAACGACAAAAGAAAAAAATGCCGCACTTGAGTTAATAGCCGTTGAACTTCTTGAAGAAGAAGCGTTTTTAGTGTCAGAAAACAACAAAGACGTTCAAGTAGCTCGTAAAAATGGAACAAATGAAGGGATTATTGACCGCTTAACATTAACAACTGGAAGATTACAAGATATGGCTGAAGGCTTACGACAAGTCGCTGCCTTGACCGACCCAGTTGGAGAGACCTTATCGACTACCATTCGTCCAAATGGATTAGAGATTAAGAAAGTCCGCGTACCACTAGGTGTGATTGGAATGATTTATGAAGCAAGACCTAATGTAACAATTGATGCCTCTAGCCTATGTTTAAAAGCAGGAAATGCTGTTTTATTACGTGGAAGTTCTTCTGCTATTCACTCTAACACAGCACTCGTTGCAGTTGTGCAACGAGCATTAGAAAAGACGTCAATTCCAGTAGAAGCGATTCAATTAATTGAAGATACTAGTCGTGAAACAGCAACAGAAATGTTTACATTAAATGAATATTTAGATGTGCTTATCCCGCGTGGCGGGGCTTCCCTTATCCAGTCCGTTGTCAAAAATGCATCGGTACCAGTTCTGGAAACAGGAGTGGGCAATTGCCATTTATTTATAGATCGTAGTGCCAATGCTGAGATGGCTATTTCCATTGCTGTAAATGCAAAAACACAGCGTCCCTCTGTCTGCAATGCAGTTGAAACGATTTTAATTGACCGCCAGTGGGCAGATACACATTTCCAAGACCTTATCCATGCACTTGATGAAAAAAGTGTAACCTTTGTAGGAGATGAAAAAACCCGATGCTATGATCAACGGATCATGACAGCTAATGAATCTGACTGGGCTAACGAATTCCTTGATTTGAAGGTAGCACTAAAAGTCATTGACTCAGTCGATGAAGCCATTCACCATATTCATGTATACGGCACAAAGCACTCAGAATCAATTATTAGCGAGGACGCAGAAAACATTGCAACTTTCTTAAATACAGTCGATGCAGCCGCTGTTTATCACAATGCTTCAACACGATTTACAGATGGATTTGAATTTGGGTTCGGAGCTGAAATCGGCATTAGTACACAAAAGCTCCATGCAAGAGGACCAATGGGACTTGAAGCATTAACATCAACTAAATACACCGTCCAAGGTACTGGGCAAGTGAAAGGATAGGTGCGTAGAATTGCTAGAAAATAAAACGATTACCTTTTTAGGAGCTGGTGCTATGGCCGAAGCCATCATTACTGGCCTCGTCCGACACCAAGTCGTAAAACCTGAGCAAATTATTGCTACCAACCTTAGTAATAAAGAAAAGCTTACTTATCTGGAAACAACGTATGGCATACAAACGAATAGTGATCGCAATGCAGCTGTGAAAAATGGAGACATTGTGATACTCGCGATGAAGCCTAAACATGTAAAAGAAGCAATTGAAGATATTCAACAAATGACGAGTGCGCAGCAATTATTCGTCTCGGTCCTTGCCGGAATTCCTACTACCTATATTGAAGATTTACTAGGCATGAACGCTAGTGTCATTCGAACGATGCCAAACACCTCAGCCAAGGTTGGTCAGTCTGCTACTGCAATAAGCAAAGGTACCCATGCAACAGATAGTCAGTTAAAAGAAGTAAAAGAGCTCTTTTCTGCGGTCGGAAGTGTAACCATCGTAGATGAACAAAAACTAGATGCAGTTACTGGTCTTGCTGGCAGTGGTCCTGCCTACTTTTACTTTCTTATAGAGGCTATGGAAAAAGCAGCTGAGGCGGCTGGACTTACAGAAAAAGAAGCATCTGCTCTCATTACTCAAACAATTGTTGGCGTTGGCAAACGTCTTCAATCTACTAGTAAATCATCTAGAGAATTATATGAAGAAGTAATGAGTCCTAATGGAACAACAGAAGCCGGAATCAATGTATTACGAGAGAGAAAAAGCCAAGAAGCCATGACAGATGCTGTTACACGAGCTATTTTACGGTCGAAAGAATTAGGAGAAGTATTCACAAAATCAAAATAATTCAATAATAGGATAGAGGGAGACAGAAGATTTCCTTTTGACCTTGAAAGTTACCCTCTTTAAAAAAAACATCTTATTCCGTAACGGAATAAGATGTTTTTCTTTTTGAAAATTGCAACGACAAAATGCGGTCAATCTAGTAAAATAGTAACTAGATTGTTTACTTAAAGGAGCTCGATTGTGATCATGGAAAATAGACATACTGAATTATCTAAGTCCCCTTTTATCCGCACGATCCAGAGGATTGTTTTTCACCGTGCATTTACTTCGACTATTATCTGTCTTATTCTTATTAATGCGATTATCGTTGGACTTGAAACATATCCAAGCTTATATAGTGCATATAATGATTGGTTCTATTTTACTGACTATCTTCTTCTTTGGATTTTTACAGTTGAGATCGCAATGCGCTTTATTGCTACTCGCCCTACGAAAGATTTTTTTAAAAGCAGTTGGAACTGGTTTGATTTTCTTATCGTAACATCAGGACATATATTTGTAGGAGCCCATTTTGTTACAGTTCTTCGTATCCTGCGTGTCCTTCGTGTTCTTCGAGCTATTTCCGTCATTCCTTCACTGCGTCGTCTTGTCGATGCATTATTGATGACCATTCCTGCACTTGGGAACATTATGATTTTAATGAGCATCATATTCTACATATTTGCCGTTATGGGTACAATGTTATTTGCTGGCGTTGCCCCTGAATACTTTGGCAATCTCCAACTTTCTCTTTTAACGTTATTCCAAGTTGTAACTTTGGAATCATGGGCAAGTGGGGTCATGCGACCAATTTTTAATGAAGTTTCCTGGTCATGGATTTATTTCGTAGTCTTCATCCTTGTTGGTACATTTATCGTGTTTAACCTTTTTATTGGGGTTATCGTTAATAATGTGGAAAAGGCCAATGCCGAAGAGGAAGAGGAAGAAGCAAATTCTGAATTAAAGGAATTGCGACAAGAAGTAGCTGAAATGAAAGCAATGATTCAAACACTAACTGAACGGAAATAAAAGAACGAGGGAGCACCCTCGTTCTTTTATTTCCGTTCAAAATGGCAACGAGACCTCCACTCACATAGCCAAATCGCAAGTAAAAAACAACCTTTTGATAGCCTGATGTTGCAATCGCTTCTCTCGCTGCACGCAAACTATGAGAAACCCACTCATAGTTCGCTTAAAAAATAGCAGCGGCTCCTCTCTATTGAACTGAATCGTCTGCTCCACTGAAAAATTCATTGTATAGTTCAATAACGGTACGATCTGCATCTGATGCATGTATCCCTAAAATTAAACTTACTTCTGAAGAACCTTGGTTAATCATTTCAATATTGACATTCGCTCTTGTTAAAGCCGCTGTCGCTCGTGAAGAAATTCCGATTGTATTATGCATACCTTCTCCGACAATCATAACCATCGCAAAATCTCGTTCAATATAGACGTCGTCTACGCAAAGTTCTTCTTGAATTTTGGCCACAACACGTTCTTCAATTTCTTGAGTTAATTGCTCTTGACGTAGAATTACAGATGTATCATCGATTCCAGACGGCATATGCTCGTAGGATAGTCCTTCATCCTCTAATATTTGCAATAACTTACGACCGAAACCTACTTCTCGGTTCATCAAATATTTACGCACATAGATCGTTGCAAACCCTTCATCAGCTGCAATCCCAATGACAGGATTCAAGAAATATTCTCGTTCTGCAATAATCATCGTGCCAGAAGAAGATGGATTGTTTGTATTTTTCACACAGACAGGAATTCCATTTCGAAATGCTGGGAATAGAGCTTCATCATGAAAAACAGAAAATCCAGCATAGGATAATTCGCGCATTTCTCTGTACGTCATCCGCTTGATTTTCACAGGATTCTCAATGACATTTGGGTTCGCTGCAAAAACAGAATCAACATCCGTGAAGTTCTCATAAAGATCTGCCTTAATTCCTGCGGCTAAAATAGACCCAGTAATATCTGATCCTCCTCGTGAAAACGTTACAAGCGTACCTTCCTTTGAATAGCCAAAGAAACCAGGAAAGACAATAATTTCTTCACGTTCAGGCAATGATTTTAAGTGATCATATGCTTCAGGCAAAACTTGTGCGTTGCCCGGCTCATCACTGACAAACAAACCTGCCTCTTGTGGATTTAAGTATGTAGCATTCAAGCCGATACTTTGAAAGTAAGAAGCAATTAACTTCGCATTGTTGTCTTCGCCACTTGCCTTAATTAAATCCATGCATGCCCCAGGACGACTTCGATCAAACTGAAGTCGTTCTCGTAAATCAGCTTCAATTGTGGCAATGATTTCTTTTCCAAGACCTAAGCCATCCGCGATATCTTCATAACGTTGTAGGACATCTTGTAATTCATTTTCTGTATCTTCATTATTTAAATACGTTTCACCGAGTTTAATGAGTAGGTCAGTGACTTTTGTGTCATCACTACTTCTCTTTCCTGGTGCTGATACAACGATAATTTTTCTTTCTTTATCTTCTGCTACAATGGAAGCCACCTTTTTAATTTGCTCCGCGCTTGCGACTGATGTTCCCCCAAATTTTGCTACTTTCATCTTTTGTCTCCAGCTCCCTTATTCTTCATTTCTCTCTTATTTACAAGTTTTTTGAACATTCTCAATATAGCATAATTAAACAAGATCTGCAAAACGATTCTCTAACGTTTTGAGCGATCATATACTACTTAGTCTGCTTCAGGTATACTCACCACTTTCATCCATACAATCCTCGCCATTTCATGGAAATGGCTCAAGATTCTAAATAAGGAAAGAGCAGAAAAATTGATTCTATCTCTGCTTTCTAGTCTATTTTCAGAACGTCCTGTTCAAACAACTTCTACAAAAAGGCTCATCACTAATAATTACATAAAACATATACACATGTTCATAATCTTGATTCGGTTTAGTAGCCACTTCTAAGTCAAATGACCTCATTACATTTGATTCAACATTCTCGACATAGTAAGCAACATAGTTCTTCTTATCATAAGTAACATCCTCAATCTCGTCTACTAAATACCCCCATGATGAGCTCCCACGCTCAGTACCTTTTCGTTCAAGAGAATAGCTAGAAGATCCAGAGCTTCCACTGTCATACATGATTTTTAAATCGCCATAAACAGAGAGATTTCCTTCATTTTCCTCCCTGTCCATTGTAAAGAGAATCCTTGCTCGCTCATCTTTTTGTTCAAGTTCTAGATCGTTAGCGTTAATCATCAAACCACCATTTTTTTCAACTATCTCACCATTTTGATAATAGTCAACGCCAACTTCTACTGAACGAAACTCCTTATTGCTATCTTTAAAATCCAAATAAAAAATTCGCTCCGCTAATATTGAAAAAATAATCTCCTCATTTTCAGAGAGCGAAATTTCATTCAGAGGTTTTTGATTCAAAAAACTAGCTTTTGTTAACGAATCACAAGCAGATAAGATAAAAAGACATAAGAACACCAAACCCCATTTTTTCATGTCATTTCCCCCTCACTACAATAGTTAACGAAAGATCCCAATTAGAAATGGTTTTTGTTCTAGGAGTTCATTGTCAGTGCAGCTTGATTCACTAACATACGCAAGGTCTTTTGCATGATCAAAAGTTGTTTCCTCTAAATTATTTGTTAATTCTGCTTGATCATAACACCCTGGTGCACTATATACTTTGTAGGTATGATCAATAATCACTCTTGTATTGTCTGGAGAAGTCACTGAAATCGGTACGGTCAACCCTACTAATAAAAGTACACCTGCTAAAACGATCCATATCAAAGTTCCTTTTTTCATTCGCTTCTTTCCACCTTTTTCCTTAACTCATTTTTTGAACAACTTCTATATAAGAAAACTGTCTATTTTCTTGTTTCCTTTTCCCTTTGTAGTGTAATATGGAGTAAGCATTATCGCAACTACTTCATTATTAGATGCTTTTATTTATGATTATTAGAAGTTGAAGTTATGCTAGGACCCTATTAGAATTAACTTTCAGGAGTGATTAATAAAATGAAACGTTCTTTACCACCAAAGGCTGAGCGTCATCGTCATTTCGGTACGGTTGATCCAATTATTGGAACGAAGCCAACTGACAAAGAAAAGATGCCTGACCTTCAAAATAAACCAGCTGACTTTTACTTTCCAATTCAACAAGTTGGAATTTCAGATGTTAAGTACCCTGTCATGATTGAATCAGAATTAGCACCAACTACACAAACGACAACTGCAACGTTTGCTTTAACAACTAGTTTAGACCAAGATTTCAAAGGGATAAATATGAGTCGCTTAACGGAGCAACTTCATTTGTTTTTCCAATCTCACTTGTTAACAGATCAAACATTACGTGAATTTACAGCGATCCTTGCACGAGAGATGAAACAGAAAGCCGCACATGTTCGAGTTACATTTCCATGGTTTTTTACAAAAACAAGCCCAGCTATGCAAAAAGAAGGAATGGCACATGCTAATATCACGTATGATGTCACGTTTGATGAAGATAAAGGCTATACGTCTGTTATTACGTTAACAGGAGCTGTCACTACTCTTTGCCCTTGCTCAAAGGAAATAAGTGAGTACAGTGCCCATAACCAACGCAGCTTTGTTACGATGACTGTTACGGTTGATGAAAGGTATGAGGCTGATTGGAAAGCCATTCTTCTTGAAGCGGCTGAGAGTAATGCAAGTTCGATTCTCTATCCCGTTCTAAAACGCCCAGATGAAAAGTCAGTAACAGAACGCGCTTATGAAAACCCACGCTTCGTAGAAGACTTGGTCCGCCTTGTCGCTGCCGACTTATATGAAAATGAAGCAGTACGCTCTTTCGAAGTACAATGCCGTAATGAGGAATCAATTCATCAACACGATGCAATTGCAAAACTATCTTTTTCAAAATAAAAAAGAGAGGGGTGGCTCACATATAAGCTTACCCCTCTCTTCTTACATATGATAAACAATTAGACTCCATTATGTTGGTTGATTTGTTGACTTGTTTATAATCTGTTCTAATACCTGTTCTCGTTTTGGGTTTTGTAGAACTGAAGGAGAAGCACATTGTTGTAATATCTTCTTTCGTACTGATCCATTTAATTCACTTTCAAGTACTCGCTTTCTTGCTTTATTTAGAAAAAGCAAATCTTCTTCAATCGTTTCTGATAAATTATATTCTATTTGTTTCATTACTTTTTTTGCGTATGTCGGGCTTGATCCCCCCGTTGAAAGGGCAATTGTTAATGAACCCTTCTTAACGGTCATAGGAAAATAAAAATCGCTGAGTGCAGGATTATCAGCAACATAAACGAGCTGATAAGGTTTCTTGTATTGATAGAGCGTTTTATGTAGTAATGAGTCATTTGTTGTCAGGAACAAGAGATCTGTATCAAATGATGTTGTAGGCTGAACGTTTCCTTTTTCCCATCTAAATCGCTCTTCACTTACATAAACTTCTAGACTTGGATGAAGGGTTGGTGCGTAGACAACAATTTCTTTTATCCCTTCTTCGATCAGCTTCGGAATATGTCGTGCTGCAACTGCTCCTGCACCAACAACGGCAGCCCTTTTCCCACCAAGCTTTAGCATTAGAGGAAGGAGACTCATGCATTTTCTCCTGCTTTTTCAGTATCGCTATAACGAAAAGAACAGGTATCACAATTCACTTGAACATCATTTTCCAATACTTCTTGAACACGTTTAATTAAAACTGAAATTAACTGATCATCAAAACCTAAGTAATCACAAAGGACAAAATCCTTTTTTGTCTGTTTAGACCACTCGTCTAATTGCTTTTGTAACCCCTTCATTAAGATGCCTGTAAACAACAAATAAGGAACGACATACACTTTATCATTTGGCAATCGGTTCATTCTAGCTATCCCTTCATCAACATTTGGTCTTGTTGCCGCTAAAAAACAGACATCGACTTCATTCACGGGCGTGTATTCCCAAACAAGTCTTGCAATTTTCATTAAATCACTCGTTTGATCAGGATCACTGCTTCCTCTTCCGACAAGAAGGATCGAGATTGGCTCGCGTTCCTCATACTTTGGTCGTTTATTGGAAATGTTCATGCCTGACGCCCGCAAACGATCTTTAACAATCTTAATAACTGTCGAATCAATTCCAATTGGTCGTCCATATGAAAATGTGACGTCAGGATATTTCCTTTTCATTTCATTAATTTCCTCTGGGATATCAACTTTCGCATGCATAGCGGTTAACAAAAGAACAGGAATGACCGCAATTGATGTTGCTCCTTGATCAACACAAGCTTGTACACCTTCTTCGATCGTTGGTTCTGTTAGTTCTAAAAAACAGCATTCTTGAATTGTCACTTGAGGAAGTTCACCTTTTGCTTTCTCGATAAAAGATAACAACTCCTCTTTACCAGCACGTACACGACTTCCGTGACCAATATACAAAATAGCTTGCATACACTCACCTACTTTTCATTTGCTGTATGTTTTAACACCTCAATCAATGCTTCTTTCGTTGGTTCTTGTAACGTAACTTCAACCTGGTATCCAAAATCAATAGCTGCCTTGTACGATGACTTTCCAAAACAAATAACCGTAGCCCGTTTTGATAATGTTTCCGGTGTTTCATTACAAGCTACAATTTGCTCTGTAACTACCTTAACAGATTCAGCACTTGGAAAGACAATCGTATCGACTCTATCCTCATCAAGGATTCGTTGACAAGTGAAATTTGACTGCTCAATGATCTCATCATAATGAGATACACAGAAATCATGGCTTCCATAAGATTCAAACCGCTGCTGTTCTCTATGTTGCCAAGCATTCGATCCAATAACTAGCCTTTTTTCTGAATGGATCATTTTGTCGACAGGAAATCCAAGACAAGCAAACGACTCAATTGCGCGTATTGATTTACTAGACGCTCCATATAATTGAGCTTGTAAAGTACGTATGTCTATTCGTTGTTGCTTTAATTGATCAAAAAACCAAAAGACGGCCTTCGGTGAGCGGAAGATGATTTGTTCATAGTCATTGAAATGAATCTGAGCTTTTTCTTGTTGGTGAGTGTAAAAGCGTGGATACTCAAATACATCAGCTCCTAGGCTTGTAAGCTCATTTGCTATTTCACTAGCGCCTTCTGTCGTTCGTCCAAATAAAATATGTTTTCCAAAAAGAAGTTGACGTTCAAACCAGCTTTCTTTCGTACGAAGTTTAGCAACTTCACCAACTAAAGTAATAGCAGGATTTGAAAATTTTTCTTTGATTACTATATCTGCAATTGTTTCAAGCGTTCCATTTAATGTTTTTTGCTTTCCTACAGTACCCCATCGTACGAGGAGCACAGGCGTCTTTGGATCACGTCCATGAGCAATCAATTGTTCACATATGTATGGTAAATTTTTTACCCCCATATAAAAAGCAATTGTATCAATGCCTGTAGCGAGCCCACTCCAATCTATTAAAGGTTGTCCATTAGGAGACTTATCATGACCTGTAACCATGGCAAATGACGCACCGTGATCTCGGTGAGTTACAGGTACTCCAGCATACGTAGTCGCTCCTATTCCTGCCGTAATTCCTGGTATAATCTCATAAGGTATCCCTTCTTGTTCAAGAGCTTCAGCCTCTTCTCCAACACGGCCAAAGACGCTCGGGTCCCCTCCTTTTAACCTAACAACCTTTTTCCCTGCCAGTCCATATGTAACAAGTAGATCATTAATCGCTTCTTGTCTAAGCAAGTGACGATCAGGAAGCTTTCCACAATAGACAAGTTCAGCTCCCGGCTTAGTTGTTTCAAGTAGCAGTGGGTTTACAAGACGATCATACAAAACAACATCTGCCTTTTCAAGACATTGCTGCCCTTTTACTGTCATTAAACGAATATCACCTGGACCTGCTCCAACTAAATATACATATCCTTTATTCATCTATTCCGCTCCTTTGATGTTAACTTGAATGTTCTCTTTTCCTCAAATCTACAGAAAATACATTTCCGACTTTTTTTATATGATTTATAAATTATAATATAAGAAATGAACTATCTCAATTAGAATGTTCAAAAATTCATTAGATCTTTCTTCCCATTCTACATTTACATATTTTTGTTAATACCACAATAATTATTGTTAGATTATCTAACATCACCAGACCCTTATCAGCTTAATCTATGCTATGATAAATCAAAGATCTGAACATTCTAACTTAATAAGGGGTGGAATGGGTGTCATCATATAAAGATAAAAAAGTGATAACGATTGGGATTGTTAGTGAGCTCACTGGACTTTCTGAACGAAAAATTCGCTATTATGAGGAAAGAAAATTAATTTATCCAGAACGTTCAAAAGGTGGAACAAGAAAATATTCTTTTCTTGATGTTGAACGATTACTAGATATTGCAAACAAAATGGAAGACGGAATGCAGACGTTTGAAATCCGAAAAATGGAACAGAAACAAATGCAAAAACAAGAAGTACGCGATCGAATGCTTCGCGGGCAGCTTAACGCGGCATTTAACATTCGCAAATAACACATGTGTAACGATTACCTCGTTGCGCATGTGTTTTTTGTTTGCTTTCATAATTGAGTTTACAAAAGAGGTTGTTAAATTTAAAACACTATATCAGGGCGTGTTCAAAAAAGGGTGAGCAATGGCAATACTCAGCTAGCAAACCTGCGGATTGACAAAACCGCACATAGAACAAGCTTAAGGTGTGAGTCACTATTCACACCAATGACAGCAGGTCCGCTCTTACTTCGAGGTTATGAGGAAAGGAAAGGGTAAAACCGGAGGCCACTGAAAAAGTTAAAAAGCAACCTTTTTCAGTGGCCTCTAAAACCGACCCTTTTCAATAACTCTGTAACCCATAATTTCTTTTTTCCTCATAGAACTTCGTGAATTTGACAAACTATAAAGAAACAGCACGTTATGAAAAGGTGGTTTCCTATGCGTCTATGTTTCGTAATTATAGTAACACTGTCTATTGTCTTTTCCCCTTTAAACTCTTTTTCTTCAACTGCTTTAGCGAATAAAAAACCTCAAGTAGCTGTTATCATTGATGATTTTGGTGGGAATGTTAAAGGGGTTAATTCATTTTTATCTGGATACATTCCGATTACAGTTGCTATCATGCCTTTTATGGAAAAGTCCACAGAGCAAGCAGAACGAGCGCATCATGCAGGACTTGAAGTCATGATACATTTACCGATGGAACCCAAAAAAGGAAAATCTTCTTGGCTTGGACCAAATGCCATTACAAGCAGTTTATCTAATGAAGAAGTACGAAAACGAGTTCTAGCAGCGATCGAGAATGTCCCACATGCAAAAGGAATCAATAACCACATGGGTTCAAAGATTGTTGAGGATGAACGAATTATGAGGGTAATCCTTGAAGTTGCAGCTAGTCATGGTCTATATGTAATCGATAGCGGAACTAGTTCAAACTCTGTCATACCTGAATTAGCCAATGAATTAAATATTCCATTTGCATCTAGAAATATTTTCCTTGATGATACCCACTCTTCTAGCCAACATGTAAATAAACAAATGTCTGCACTATTAAAAATGGCACAAAAGAATAAAAAGGCTATTGGGATTGGCCATGTTGGAATCAAGGGGCACGAGACATTCACAGGTATTTCGAATGCACTCCCATTGTTTAAAGATAAACAAGTTGACATTGTTCCAATTTCACACATGCTTGATACAGAAATTGACTCAGATCACTCCCGTTTCTGGCAACCACGCGAAAAGGAGAGTGAATAAAATGAAGACACCTACTTCCGAAGACAATCAAGAATCATTTACAGCAAAGGACCATTCACACATTGTACTTCGACCTGTTCAATATTTTGATGCCAAGGACATCATTAACTCAGCGAACTCGATTATCCAACAAGGCTCTTATATTCAAAAAGAGCGTGTTCGATCAATCGAAGAAGAGCATGCTTTTATAGAAGAGATGAAAGCAAAAGACAACATGTATATTGTTGTGGAAGTGAATGGGATTGCTCGCGGGATTGCAAGAGTGATTCGTGAAGACCTTGAAATGAAACGTCATATCGGTCTTTTTCGAACATGGTTACATGAAGAGGCCCAAGGAAAGGGAATAGGAAAAAAAGTGATGGAGTATACACTTAAATGGTGTCTGCGCCATAAACTCCATAAATTATGTTTGACGGTTTTTGCTTCGAATCGTGTAGCAAAAGGCTTGTATGAAAAAGCTGGATTTGTTATAGAAGGAATCCAAAAAGACCAAGTATATATTAACAAATCATATGATGACGAAATTTTCATGGCCTATTTTTTTAACGAGCAGAAAGGATGAGATTACTTCATGTTAACCAGAATAGCAAAAACTGTAATCATTATTAGCCTAATCGGACTCGGTCTTGCAATCATTGGACGAGCCCTTATTGACGATAATGAATACTCATTTCAAACGAAAGATATCCCCCAAGATTTAGAAGTATCTGCAATGGACAAATTAATGGCAGAAGATTTATCATTGACAACATCCATGTTCTTAAAACAACTTTCTGCTCAATTACAAAGATGGGCTAATAATGATTTAAGCACACAGCAATTACGAAGTAAATTTGAAGAAGAGGTCCTTGAACACCCTCACTTTCATGGGTTTGTAATTAAACATAATGATGAAGTCGTTGAACACGTTGGACAAGTTGAAAGATTCGATGATTCAAAATTAACGCATTACCATATGAAGAGCAAATTCTCAGATCCTTATACCGTTGATGGGAAACAACTGATGCTAATGGGAGAAGAACTTGAGGATGGTCGTACTGTATTAGGTGAAGTTGATTTATCGTTTGTTAAATCCTTCATCAAGGATATGGCATCTGTTGCGGATGCCAACGGTACATTTTTTGTATCTGGAGCTGACCCTGAAATTGAATGGGAAACGACAGAAGATATACCTGAAAACTTAAAAGCAGAAACGGTTCCTGAACTCGGATGGCAAATTGTCGTTCATTCGGATGAACATAAACCTGAACGCCTTCAAAAAACGTACTACAAGCAACAAGCGGTCATTAAATTTAAACACCCTGAAGTGGCAAGCGCGTGGCTTGAAGAAAATGAGGATTTAGAAGTGCTTAGAAATAATAACCCTTTGTTTGTTGTGAAATCAGAGACGGAATCAACCGAACAGCTTATTCGTCGTTTAAAACGAGAGTATGATCTAGCAATTGCTGAACCAAATTATATCATTTCAAAACAAGTAATCCTTTTCTCAACTGATCCAAACGAAACGAGACCCTCTACATCGCAGCAAGGTCAACAACCACAACAAAAAAAAGTATTAACGACTGACCCAAATGATGAATTTTTTAAGCCTTATCAATGGAATCTTGAGCAAATTGAAATAGATGAAGGTTGGAACTTATCCGGTGGACAAGGAGTAAAAATAGCCATTTTGGATACAGGGGTTGATCAAGAACACCTAGATCTCAAAGAAAAACTTGGACCAGGCTATAATGCTTTTGATGATTCATCTGATTTTTCTGATGCACACGGACATGGAACACACGTAGCTGGTGTTGCTGCGGCTTTAACAAACAACGTGACAGGGATTGCTGGTGTTTCTTGGGACAGCACAATCTTACCAGTAAAGGTTTTAAATGACGACGGGGAAGGTTCATCCTATGAAGTAGCTAAAGGAATTTATTGGGCCGTTGAACAGGGTGCTGATGTCATTAATATGAGTCTTGGGGACTATTATCCTTCAGACGTATTATACGATGCTATTCAACATGCTCACGAGCAAGATGTCGTGCTCATTGCAGCATCTGGAAATGACAATGTAGCTGATCCGATGTATCCAGCACTGTATGAAGAAGTATTTACAGTGGCTGCCGTAGATGATGCTAGAAATCGCGCTTTCTTCTCGAACTACGGTGAACATGTCGATGTAACAGCACCTGGTGAGCATATACCTAGTTTATTTCCTGATAACAACTATGTAGTCATGTCTGGTACATCAATGGCCGCTCCACACGTTACAGGATTAGCAGGTCTTATTCGTTCTCTTCGACCTGATTTAACAAATGAACAGGTATATGAAGTGATGACATCAACTGCAAAAGATTTAGGAACAGAAGGGCATGATCCCTACTACGGATTCGGAGAAATTGATATAGCAGCAGCTTTGAAATCGATCGCAAACTAATCAGAGGGGCGACTGCTCCCTCTCTAGTTAATCATCCAAGGGAAAAAAGGCCCCATCTGCATTACACCACTTTCATACGGTGAAGATATACAGAGGGGCCTAACCCAAAATTATTCCACTACAAAGCCTGCCGATTTTCGGACTGGCTTTTTTTCCAGTAATGTGATAGAAGAAATCGTCGGTAGCTTAAGAAAGTTCTTTTCGACTTCTAGTTCAGCGGTAGCAAATGCAGATTCTTCATCTTCCGCAACGACCACTACATGTACGGAGCGCTCATTTGTTTCTATTTCAAATCGAAACAATTGCATCACGATGCAGTTTCAAGAATGTCATCTAATGCAGATTGCAATGCATCATGCCCTACGCGATGATAGAAATCAAAGAAGAATTCATTCGGTTCTTTGTTCTCTTCAAAATAGCGTAAAAATGCTGTTAATGCAGGGGCTAACTCATCAGCTTCTACTTTTCCTTTAAGCTTATTGTTAAACTGAGCCACTTCTTTTTCAAGCGTACCGCCAACATATAATTCGAACGCTTCAACCATTTTCTTATCTTTGTTCTTCATTTTCACGCCTTGAAGACCAATATCAGCAATTTGACGTTGACCACATGCATTCGGACACCCAATCATGTGAATACGAACAGGAACATCAAGCGCTATATGCTCGTCCAAATACTCAGCCACTCGTCTCATACGTTCTTTTGTTTCAACAAGTGCTAAGTTACAGTACTCGATTCCCGTACAGGAAACAGAATATCCGATAAAATTCTTTGGCTCAAGTTTAATATGGTCAAATAACGGTTCTGTAAGAAGTGCTTCTACTTTTTCATTAGGAACATTTGGAATTACAAGGTTTTGAGAGTTACATGTACGGATTTCACCGTTTCCATAATCCCTAGCAATACGAGCAAGATTAAACCACTCGTCTGAGTTCATTCGCCCTACAGGTACGTTAAAACCAACATAGCTTAGTCCTTCTTGCTTTTGTGGATGGGCTCCGTAGAAATAACCACCATTCCACTTTTCTAATTTACAGGCTCCTTTTAATGGAAGTTCGCCTGTATACTCAAGTAATTTCTCTTTAAATTTCTCAACTCCCCAATCAGCGACCAAAAACTTCAAGCGTGCACGATGGCGCTTCTCCCGGTAACCGTAATCACGGTAAATTGATGTGATAGCAATGGCCACATCTTTTACTTTTTCAGGACGAACAAATACATCAAGCTCTTCAGCTAGGTATGGTTTCGCAGAAAGTCCTCCCCCGACCTTTACATGAAAGCCAATCACCTCTTCACCATCAATCTCCTTTACTGCAGGAGTAAAGGACAAACAGTTAATACGATCATGACCAGCGTTATGAACATTTCCTGAAATCGACATTTTAAACTTACGTGGTAGATTGGAGAAATCAGGATTGCGCTGGAAGAAGCGGTACACATCCTCAACAATTTCTCTTGTGTCGTATAATTCAAATGGATCAACACCCGCTAGTGGGTTGCCCATAATGGTTCGTGGAATATCTCCACATGCTCCAACAGACGACAAACCAACTGATTCCAAACGCTTGAAAATATCAGGTAAATTCTCAATTGTTAACCAGTGGTACTGAATCGCCTGGCGTGTTGTAATATCAATGACATCACGTCCGTAATCACGACCAATACCTGCTAATACTTCAGCTTGCTCATTTGTAATTAAGCCAGATGGAATATTCACACGCATCATGAAATAGCCGTCTTCCTTTGGCTTTTGCAAATAAAGTCCTGCCCATTTAAAAAGGCTCCAATCTTCTTTCGGAATGGACTCGAAGCCCTCTTTTGCATATTGATCAATATCATTTAAAATATCTAAACCATCTTTTTCTAACTTACGAAGCTCATCTTTATTAAGATTATCTGGCTCCTCAGCCCATATTTTCTCATATCCCATTGCTATTATTTCCCCCTTATAGTAGCCCCGTTTGAACAAACTCTTATAAGATGTTCTTCTCTGTTAGATACGCTAAAATTGATTTAACTGATTCTTCAACTGTCTGCTTGTCTGAATCAATAATAATTTCAGGAGCATCTGGTTCCTCATAAGGAGAACTAATTCCAGTGAATTCTGGAATTTCACCTGTTCGAGCTTTTTTGTATAAACCTTTTGGATCACGTTCTTCACAAGCTTCTAACGAGCAGCGTACATAAACTTCAATGAATTCATCATCTTCAACTAGCTCACGTACACGATTGCGGTCTTCTTTAAAAGGAGAAATAAATGCTGTACATACGAGTGTACCTGAATCGACAAAAAGCTTTGCTACTTCCCCAATTCTTCTAATATTCTCTTTTCGATCCTCATCGCTGAATCCGAGTCCTTTATTTAAACCATGACGAACATTATCTCCATCTAATACATAGCTGTTTTTTCCGTGCTTAAACAATTGCTGTTCTAATGCATTTGCAAGCGTCGATTTCCCTGCACCAGAAAGACCTGTGAACCACAGTATTGCACTGCGATGACCATTTCTTTCTTGTCGCTCTTCTTTTTTTATCGTCGTATCATGCCAAACAATATTTTGCTGTGTCAAGCAAAATCCCCCCTAAAAAAATTCTGATAATTTTACTCTGATTTAAAAATACGGTTCTTCACCAATTTTGTCAATACACCAAGTTAGATTCCTGCCCCTTCATCATACGTTGTTCTTCTATCACGTTTAGCAGCTTGATACATACTATAAGCACCTGCTGTAGCAATAAGTACACTCACTAAAACAAAGAGAGAATAATAATCACCTTGCTTAAAAAGAAGAATTAATCCATATGACAGAACAAGTGAAAAAAGCGGTGAAACAATCCAAACTTTAATAATTTGTTTTAAGATGCTTTTTTGCCACAAACGCATTCCACCATCTACAGTACCGATGCCTATGATCGCTGATGTTGTAACTTGAGTTAAGGGAACAGGAAGGCCGAAAAGGGACGCTGTAATTACTAGCGAACCACCTGTTAGTGAAACTGTACTTCCCTGCAATAAGCTTAACTTCGTAATTCGTTTTCCATTTGTCTCAAGCACTCGTCCACCAAGAAATAGAGCACCTATCGCAACGAAAAATCCGCCCATTAAGATGGCTGGCGTAATTTCTAATAAACCCGCTCCAACAAGTGGACCAACCGCATTAGCTACATTGTTCATTCCAGCGGCATACGCTTCCATGCACCCACTAATAATAAGCAAAATAATAAGTGGTTTGCGCCATTTCCCTTTTCCTGTTAAGTTAGGATACTTTTTTTCTACTTTTCGAACGATATGACCAAAACCATAAGCTAAAACAAACGCAACAATCGGAATGATTACCCAGAAAGATACAATCACAATTAACTTATCAAAAAAAAGGGATTGATAGGCAATCCCTGCTCCTACGATAGCTCCGACAACAACTTCACTTGTTGATAAAGGAATACCGAGTAAATTCGCAATAAATAAGGAAAGGCAGGCGGCTCCAAGAATAATAATAACTAGTTCGACATCGACGATCGTAGATGGGATAATCCCACTACCGATCGTCCGAACAACTTCGCCACCTGCTAGCGCACCGAGAAAAGCAAAGATTCCAACTAGAAGCATCGCATTACGCTTTTTCGGAATAGCCCCACTTCCATAAGCAGGCCCCATTGCCGCCGCTGTACCGCTCGCTCCTATATTCATTGCAAAAAAACATGCAATCATGATTGCGACAATGGTTATCATACTTTCGCTTCCTTCCTATTACGCATGAACCGTATTCATGCCACGAATTAATACTTCCACTACTTCACGGCGACTGAATTCTGGTGGTGGTACAACTCCCTCTGATAACATTTGACGAACCTTCGTTCCAGAAAGAACAACACGATCTTCCTTTCCATGTGGACATGTTTTCGTTGAAGCCATATTTCCGCAAGCCTTGCAGTAAAAACTATGCTCAAAGAACAATGGATTAATGGCTAACTCACCTTGCTCAAATTCTTTAAAAATCAGTTGGGCATCATATGTTCCATAATAATCACCGACACCAGCGTGATCTCGACCAACGATAAAATGTGTACATCCGTAATTTTGGCGAACAATCGCATGGAATACGGCCTCACGTGGACCAGCATAACGCATTGCAGCTGGGAATACGGCTAAAAACACACGATCTTTCGGATAATATTTTTCAAGTAACACTTCATAGCTTTCCATTCTCACATCCGCTGGAATATCATCTGATTTTGTCTCCCCGACAAGTGGATTTAAAAATAATCCATCTACGATTTCAAGAGCTGACTTCTGAATGTATTCATGAGCACGATGAACAGGGTTACGTGTTTGGAAGCCTACAATTCGCTTCCAACCTAGCTGTTCAAATTTGGCTCTTGTTTCCGTTGGGTCTAGATAGTAGGTCTCAAAACGATCATGTTTCACTCGTTTTGTCAACGTAATGTCTCCACCTACATAGACGTTAGGACGTTCAAACATTTTCTTAACACCAGGATGTGCATCATCATTTGCACGATATACCTTTTCTGCTTCGACTATTTTATTGGGTGTGAAAACATCAGCTATCTCAATGACACCATAAACGTCCCCTTTAAACGTTAATTTGGCACGTTCACCGATTAAAAGAGAGGCAGCTTTTTCTTCTGTTACAGGTAGAGTGATTGGAATGCTCCAAACTGTCCCATTTGCCAGACGCATTCTTTCTACAACGGATTCGTAATCTTCTTTTCCAAGAAAACCGGTTAACGGACTAAACGCCCCAATTCCAATTAGCTCTAAATCAGATAATGAAAAAGAATCAAGTTCAATCTCTTTCGTAATAGCTGTCACGTCATAAGTTGGTTCAAAACGTTGAATAAGTGTTCCTCCATGTGCTTGTATCATTATTATCTCCCTTTCGTATCGCTGATGCGATTAGTTGGTTTTAAAGTATTTAAATGCCACTTCCCTGATTAAAAACATGTAACCCACACTCTGTTTTCTCTTTATTAGCCCAACGTCCACTACGTGGGTCCTCTCCTTTTGCAACTGGCTTTGTACAGTATTCACAGCCAATGCTTGGGAAATTCTTATCATGTAATTCGTTATAATCAAGTTTATGCAAGTTTATATACATCCAAACTTCTTCTTCAGTCCAATGTATTAATGGACAAATTTTAATCGACTTAAAGCGATGATCTTGATTGACATATTGCGTATTCGCACGCGTTGGTGATTGTTCGCGACGCAAACCAGAAATCCATGCATCATAGCGACTTAGCTCTCGTTCTAGCGGCACCATTTTACGAATGTTACAACACATATCTGGTTCACGTTCCCACAGGCGATCTCCATGTAAATCAGCTTGTTCTTTTGGAGTCAATTCCGTTTTTGCTAATTCAATATTTAAAGTTGGATAACGCTTTTTCACTTTATCAATCAACTCATACGTTTCTTTAAAATGAAAATCGGTGTCAAGAAAGACTATTGTTGCATTTTTTTTCACTTTGCTAATTAAATCAATTAGAACCATTCCCTCAGCACCAAAGCTACAGGAATACACCAGACTATCACCAAATTCACTATACGCCCACTTTAATACATCAAGAGCATCGTTACGTTCTAATTTGCTATTTAATTGTTCGTAATCTTGCTTTAATAACGTTTTGTATTGAAGATTCATATCCTCACCCCTTTACACAATTCAGCCAAAAAGACGATGTAGATTTCGAATGTCAATCTAATCATCACCTCTAGTTTATCTAGTCAGCTTGCTTATTATTTCGTTCGTACTTTTTCATTCTTTTCCAATTGGATAATTTCACCATCTTGAACAACAAGAGTTACAGATCCATATTTTAAATCCTTTAGTAGCCCTTGCAATTGCTTATTAACTCTTTGGAATTCCTGTTCATTCGACATGTGAACCTCACTCAATTTTCTTAAGGTACAACGAGGAAATTTAATCCCTTGTAATTTGATATGAATTATTAGTTTAATAGTATTCTATCCATGATTCCCCTAAAAGTCAATATCATTTCAGACTAAAAAGATAAATTAGGCACTCAAGACCCGTACAATTTTGACCGATATAAAAGAAGTCGTAAAAGGCTGTTACTAACCTTTTGCGACTTCTTTTTTCTATAAATGAATTAAGGCTGTGTTACGTTTCCTGTTATATCCTCAACTATTATGGATCCACCACGACTTTCTAGAATCGTGACATCACCATCAACATGGATGACGTTTATATTTCCTCCGCCACTTCTAATCGTGATATCACCTTGGTGATCATGGAAATCAATATTGCCAGATCCAGCAACCAACCTTAACACACCCGATGACTCAAACACATTAGTCGTACCAGCATTGTTATGAATGGTCACCTCCCCGTTCATGTTCTCTAACGTCACATCTCCTGCACCGTCAGTAATTTCAACATTCCCTTCAATATCCACTAATGATAAGTGGTTAGCTCCATGCTGCAAGCGGATATCGGACTTCATGGCAGAGATTTTTAACTGCCCTTCATTTTGCCGATACTGTAAATCGAGATTATTAGGAACTTCAATATTTAAATGTACAAAACCTTGCTCAACCTCTGCTCCTCGTTTTACAGATGTTGTCAATTGGCCAGTATCTCCATTAGCAGTTAACTTGAGCGTTGTATTTTGTTCACTAAACTTTTTAGCCTGTTCTATATCCTGATCACTAAGCGCAGCAAAAGTAGCTGTCACGGTAATCTGGTCTACTTCTTCAACACCGGTAATAGTTACATCACCTTCATCTTGATTAATTGTTAAAGAAGTTAACCCCGTAGAGTCTAACGTATACGTTTCTTCATTTTCATACGAGACAATATTGCAACCTGCTAAAGTCACAATAACTAATAAATAAATAAGACCACTTTTTATTTTGTTCATTAAGTTCTCTCCTGTCTACTCTGCATACCTTTGTTAAGTGTACTTGAACTTAAGTGCGAAGCCAACAGAATATACACATACTCAAAATCATTTCACTATTTGGTCACTTTTAAAAACGGAATCACTTCGGCAGGCTCTTTTTTTATTCTAACGTGTTCTACTTTATACCCCTCTTTGCTTCGTTTCATAAAAGTTTCTTTTGAAATCGGTCGTGCAGTTGACCAACTCACTGACTCGATTTTGTCCCATGAGTCATGTGTAATCAATTCTTTCTTATAATAATAATGATTGCCAGATGGATACGATTCACATATGTATTTTACGGTTTGTTTTGAATGCATACTTGCCACTCCTTTGTTCTTAGCTTTCCCAGAACAGAAGAAGTTAAAACAGCTCTAAAACAAGGGTTTGTTGAATTAGTGAATGGAATAATAAACTATTCTTATAAAGATGCATTAGTGAGATTTATCTCAATAAAGTAGATATCTGTACCTATTCATATTAGTGTGGTTGATTCCTAACATGTTGATGCAAGTCCACATTACTTGCATCAAACTCCTCCACGATAGCAAATTCGCGGCCACGAAACATGTTATATAAAATCGGTTTTTTAATCAAACTTGGAACTATCCTTTATCTAAAAAGGTGACTCCATGTACTAACCTTATTCATTGTACGGTCTAATGTATGGATTCACCTAATTTAGTGTAAGATTCGCCTCGTTGTTCAGTGCCCAATACAGTTACGCGAATACCTTCACTAGTTAAACGGATAATTTGGACTGTAGCTTTGTCGCCAGGTGGAACCTCGCCTTCAAACTAGCAACAAATTCCCTTCCTCTAACTGATAATAGTGCCTCATTAGGGCCCTTTCCTTCCTTTATTATTGCCCTAAATACATCTCCTTCTTTCATCAGCACCGCCCACTCAGGTTGCTTGTTAGATGTATGTACAGGGTGTTGAATTTGCATGCTATTTACGCTCCGTTCATCTTCTATCTACTCCTATTATCGGTTGCTTGACGTAGATGTTTACCTTATTCTTCTTGTTTTTTCCATCCCTTTCGGACAATATCCTCACCAAAGCGTTCACGCAATTGGTTCATGGTCTTATCTATTTCCTCTCTCTTTATTTCTTCTCGATAAGAAAATAAATCTAACTGTTTATACGCATATTTTCTTTCAAGTAAATCATATGTACTAATCCCCAAAAGACGAACAGCCTCGCCATTCCAAGCCTTTTCAAATAGCATGTTAGCCTCACGTGTTAGATCTTCCGGTGATTGAATTGGATTGACTAATTTATGACTACGTGTAACCATTTTCCAATTATGATAACGTATTGTAACCTGCACACCTCTTGCAAATATTTCTTTATTCCGTAACCTTTGATGGACACGTCTAGCAAGGTCATCTAAGGTTGATGTTATGATTGGCATGTTTTTTGTATCCGAACGAAGCGTCGTCGAGTGACCAATCGATTTGTATTCTGAATATGCATGAGGATTGACTGGTCTATAATCATGTCCATTGGCTCTTTCCTTCAATTGAAGTCCACGATCTCCAAATTTTCTCAAAAGAAGTTCTTTGTCTGCTTTTGCTAAGTCTCCTATCGTTTTTATGTCATGTTTCCTCCACTTTTCAACGGTCCTTTTGCCAATTCCATGCATCTCCTCTATTTCGAGTGTCCAAAGCTTTTTCTCTATATCACGTTTTCGTAAAATTGTTATTCCATTTGGCTTTTTCATATCGCTAGCCATCTTTGCTAAAAATTTATTTGGCGCAATCCCTATGCTGCATGGGAGTTTTAATTCTTTTAAAATTCTTTCTTGAATATTCCTCGCAAGCTGCACTGGATGAAGCTCTTTTAAGTATGAAGTAAGATCGAGGTATCCTTCATCAATTGATACTTGTTGTACGAGCGGCGTATATGTAAAAAGAATATCAAATAACGATTTTGAGGCGGCTCTATACCGGTCACCGTTCGGTCTAAGAATGAGTAAATTAGGGCATAGTTTCTTCGCTTGCCAAATTGGCATCGTTGTTTTTACACCTTTTGCTCTTGCTTCATAACTACTTGTCACAATAATCCCTCGTCGTTCTTCAGGGTTCCCAGCAATTGCTACTGGTTTTCCTTTTAATGTTGGGTCATGAGCTATTTCAACAGATGCAAAAAAACTATTCATATCTAAATGAAAGATCAAACGGGCACGATTCATGCTACAGACCTCCTTATCCTAATTATACGAAAATGCGTTCGTTTTTAAAAGGTCACTAGTTGCATATGTCCTCCATTTTCGATAAAGTGATTATAATGGGCTTTACATTTAGTAGGGCTTTTCAAAGGAGAGTGAGCCATGTATGAAAACGAGAAAGCAAAATGATCAATCAAACTACTCCGCTTTATTCGAACACATACTGCTTCTTGAAAACAACGCTCGAAAGGAAAAAAGAAAATCACCAACCATAGCTGAAATTTCAGCTATCACAGGTGACTCAGAAGAACATATATTAGAATGTATGGAGCTCGGAAAACCCAATGATTTTAATATTCTTCATTAGTTATAGAGAAGCTTTTCTCAGCTAACGCGGTTGCTCCAAATCCACTAATAGCAGACTAAAACGATACAGCGACTACTCGAATTGGTTGTTGTTTGTATATTTCAAAAGCTGTGAAACTCCCTGCTGGACCTCTACGGAAAATAATAACATCACAACGTTCGTTTTTAATATTCGAACAGAAAAAGAGAAGTTCAACGGTTATCTACTAGCGTTGAATTTCTCTTTTTTGTTTGTTCTTATTTTAATGATACTTCTTTTATAACGGCTACAACAGCCTCTGATAATTTCACAAGTTCGGAAATGGGCATACGTTCATTTTTCGTATGTATTTCTTCATATCCTACCGCTAAATTGACTGTTGGCACACCATGACCAGCAAAAATATTCGCATCACTTCCACCGCCACTTTGCAATAGTTCTGGTGTGCGTCCAATGGAAGTCATTGCTTTTTTAGCTACCTCAACCACTTCATCTCCATCACTTAGTTTAAATCCAGGGTACATAATGTCCACTTCTACTGTTGCAGTTGTGCCCATTTCAGATGCTGTTGATTCAAATGCTTTTTTCATTGTCGCAACTTGCGCTTCCATTTTCTCAGGAATCAAAGACCTTGCTTCAGCTAAAATGGAAACATGATCACATACGATATTCGTTTGCGTTCCGCCTTCAAAACGTCCAATGTTGGCAGTCGTTTCTTCATCAATTCGTCCAAGTGGCATCTTTGAAATCGCTTTTGCTGCAACGGTAATAGCTGAAATACCTTTTTCAGGAGCAACCCCAGCATGTGCTGTTCTGCCAAGAACCGTTGCTTTTACCTTTGCTTGAGTGGGAGCAGCAACAATAATATTGCCAACAGGACCATCACTATCAAGAGCAAATCCATATTTTGCTTTTAACTGTGATGGATCTAGTACTTTCGCTCCGTTTAGACCAGATTCTTCACCAACCGTAATAATAAATTGTATCGTTCCATGTTCAATGTTTTGCTCTTTTAGAACACGGATTGCTTCAAACATGGCAGCGATTCCTGCCTTATCATCTGCGCCCAGAATGGTCGTCCCGTCCGTTACAACATAGTCATCTTTAATAGAGGGTTTCACACCAACTCCAGGTACAACTGTATCCATATGAGACGTGAAATAAATGGGATCAACCCCTTCTTTTGTTCCTTCAAGGGTACAAATTAGATTTCCTGCTGCATGCTCAGTCTTACTTGCCGCATCATCTTCTAGTACCGTAACACCTAAGTTTTCAAATTTCTTTTTCAAAATAGGTGCTATTATGTCTTCATGTTTGGTCTCTGAATCAATTTGAACAAGTTCAAGAAACTCATCTACTATGCGTTGTTCGTTCACCATATATATTTTACCTCCAGTTTTTGTCTCAATATAAAAGAGCTACCATGACTTCAATCATTAAAGGTTGTCAATTAAACAACCTCTGTAAATGGTACCGTTCTCTCATTAAAAGCGCAAGTTTTCTAATAAGAAGGAAAGAGAGCTGGTTATTTTTTCTCACAGAATTCGTAAAGAACACCTTTTGCTGATTTAGGATGAAGAAACGCTACCTTCGCCCCACCAGCTCCAATTACCGGTTCATCTTGAATCATCCTAATACCATTTTGCTTCATTTCAGCAATTCTTGATTCAATATCCGTAACCCCAAGGGCAATATGATGAATTCCTTCTCCTCGCTTCTGAATAAAAGTAGCGATCGGGCTCTCTGCTGATAATGGTTCGAGTAATTCAATTTTTGATTGTCCAATTTCTAAAAATGCTACTTTTACATCTTGAGATGTAACTTCTTCTATCCCGAGCAACTTAAGGCGTAAATGGTCAACATAAAAAGGCAGAGTTTCATCAATAGATAAAACCGCAATCCCAATATGATCGATTTTCTTCGTTTCGTTACGCTCCAATCGCATCATCTCCTAATACAACAGTTACTACACTTATTCTTTTTAGAACTTTCTTTTCCTGCTTATATCTGGTATTTCTAGATTTCCCTTGTCCAAACTTGAATAAGGAAGTAAAATAGAACAAGGTATTTAAGAGGAGGGTTTCACATGCCACGTAAATTTCAAAAAGCTATTATTTATATTATGATTGTAACTATGGTTCTTGGTACCCTTTTAATGGGCGTATCTTTCTTCTAATTGAAACTCCATGTTCATTATAGTTCAACGAAAAAAACAAGTATTAATTTATAACAGGTTTACTTCAGAGGTGCAAACAAGCCAATGACATCGAGTTCATAAAGAAAATCTCATACGTTTTTTATTCGCATATTAAAATTTAACTCAATTAAGTATTAAAAAACCATAGTAAATCGCGCGCCTAGTCACAGAGGTAGAAATAAATATTTCTACCTCTGTGACTAGGCGCGCTTTCGTATGTGAATCGCTATGTGATTTTAAAGGTAATTGATAACTTAGATTATTTGATAACTTGAAGAACCTGGGTTTCTTATGGTGCTTCACCCCAATAAAAAAAAGCACCCAATTATTCGGATGCATACTTAATTATTCCATGTAAATAAACTGAGTATTCTCTCTGTACATATTCTCTTAATTTAATTTTTTCTTCTGTTTCTAATACTCCAACCAATTCTCGAATCTTTTTTTCATCTTCTTTTGTAGTAGGAATTTCTAATGAAAAGAAATTACCTCGACTACCATTTAGCAATTTTTTTAATAACTCAACTTTATTCATTGGGTCAACTCCCCTTTATCTGTATATATTCGACATAAAGGCGACTTTTTCCTTTGAATATCTTATATTGTTTCAAATTTTACCGACTTTCCACTAAAACCAGCTTATTACAGGTGTCCTGACAGAGAATAGCTTATTTTATTAGTTTTTTTATAATCACCTTCGACCAATCTAATCATATCACGCCCTGATGTCTTTTCTGTTTCATGATAACCTTCTTCATCACGCAAACTCAAATACCAGTTGCTATCGTCATCTTCATTTAACCTATATAACTTATTGGTAAAAATATTTGTATAAAAATCTCCATTTCTTAACCTCATACTATCCCTCCTCTAATGTATATAAACTGTATTATGCCCAAGATTTCGCCCTGAAGCCATAGTAAGTATTGAAAAGTGATAATAGAAAAAACGCTTAGAGGGAATGATTCTCTCTAAGCGTTTTTCAATGTAGATTACAATGTGAAAATCACGTGATTTATCTTGTGAAGTGCTCTTCATTCAATCGCACCCAAATTACGTGCTATTTCTATAAATGGTTTGTCAGCATCAGTAATATGAATGGTTGTTCCAACGGGAATATCTTCAAAAAGGATTTCAACAACATCATTTGGCAAACGAATACATCCAGCTGTAATCGAATAACCAATTGATTCAGGGCGATTCGTTCCATGAATGCCAAACGTTCTCCCATCCGTATCATTTGCATTAAATCCGATCCACCTGGACCCAAGAGGATTATTTGGATCTCCTCCAGGAATATCTTTTTTGCGATAATACGGATCTTTTGCTTTTACGATAATCGTAAAAGTACCTACAGGTGTTTCATCCCCAAGCTTACCAGTTGCTACTTTATATACATCTTTTACCTCACCTTCATTTATAAAAGCAAGCTCATTTGTAGCAACATTGACAATGAGAAATGGGTCACCTACAGTTGGATTATCCCCTATTGGCCAAATAGGGGAAGCAATTAACAGTGCTAACAATGAAAGCGAGAGTTTCATCATTATCCCTCCCTCTATCCAATTGGCATAACGCTGAACCTAAGTAAGAGCTTCTAAACGTAGAAGTTAAAGAGAACGTCCTCTTTCCCTCTTTGAATTCACTTTTTGTTAGTTTCTCTTTATAATTTCTTTTTATCCGCCTGATTCCACAAACGATCCTTAATATGTAAATACTCTTCAAGTTCATGCATGATATAAGCTAAAGAGGAACGAACCTCAAATTCTTCTCTCGTTTGTGGCAATGGCATTTCTTCAAATCCTTTCCTCATTAAGCGAATACGCTCTAAAAAATAAGGAACCCGGTTTGCCGGACTAACTGATTTACTCAACTCTTCTAAAAAGTTTGCAACTGTCTCGCTTTGTTCGACAGTATGATGAATACTTGAGACGTAAGGCATGAGGCGTTCTAAAATGTCAAACTGCTTCTCACGCATCTTAAAATAGTAATAATATTGATCCTCATAACGAAGAATGTGGTTCTGAATATTTTTCAAAGCAAGATTCTTGCCTTTCTGTAATAAATCAACCGTCTCATAAATTTCTTTTCCATCCCAATTGCTTTCTCCATCTCGTAAGTAAACTGAAAGTTCATGAAGAATAGTTTTAAAATGTTCTTCGATATCTTTATGGTAGGTCCTTAATGCTTGATCACTACTCGGCATATAAAGGTTCATTACAAGAGCAACACCTACACCAATGACGACCAACAAAAGCTCATTAATAATGATGGCCGAAGACATTTCTCCAACAGTGTAAAGGTGAAGAATGATAACAGAGCTTGTAGCAATACCCGCATTCATTTGTAACATAACCACAACAGGAATAAACAATATCATGATTAAAGCCAATGTCCACGGTTGGTAGCCAATCAATTCAAACAGTAGCCCACTAATTGCCATTCCAATAATACATGCCACGACACGTGCCCATGATACCTTTAGTGAGTCCCGCCTTGTCACTGAAATACAAAGAACGGTAATAATCGCAGCTGACCCATAAAAGTCTAGATTAAAACCTTGAGCAATCGCCACGGCAAGTCCAGCACCAACTGCTGTTTTTAAAGTTCGATAACCAATTCGAAATGACATGACTCCCCCCACAAAAATAAAATTTTAAATTTATTTTATCACAAGAAAGTCTTATTAACAGATTTAAACATACACTTATTCAATAATATTATATATAGTTAAGATACATTCAAAATATGTCTCGGTTACAAGTTGACGTTTTGTAACCAAATAGACGGCTTACAGATGTCTTCTGTAAGCCGTCTATTATAATCTACAGTACTTTTTCTAAGAACTCTCTTGCTCGATCAGAACGTGGCGCGCTAAAGAACTCCGCTGGAGGTGCATCCTCCATTAAGATTCCATGATCTAAAAAGAGAACTTGATCCGCTACTTCACGTGCAAACCCCATTTCATGAGTTACAATTGCCATAGTCATTCCTGATGTCGCTAGATCTTTCATGACAGCAAGAACTTCTTTCATCATTTTAGGATCAAGAGCGGACGTCGGTTCATCTAATAACATGGTCTATCTGTTTATTAGAATAATAAAAATAAAAGAGCGATCACAAATGTGACTGCTCTTTTTCAAGTGACTCTTATTCTGGTAAGTAAGTATGGTTACTCTGTAGTTGCATCCTCATCAGCAGGTTCATCAATTATTGCCGGATCGTCCACTGGTGCATTTTCATCAACTGGCTCCCCACACGCTGCTAACACACTAATTGAAAGTGCTCCTGCTAATACTGTATAAAGTAGTTTCTTGCTCATCGAAAATTCCTCCTTTGTAGTTGGAGTTGGAATTTGTTAAGATGTGCTTCCAACTGTGACTATCATACTAAACTACCAGCGACGTTAGAAGGGCATTTTCACCATTTACAATTTTTCACAAATTTATTCCATATTCTTTCAAACTACTTGTTATTTTCTAAAATTATCTTTATATTCACACATACATATCTAGACAATATTTATAATGAAAAAACTAGTTGTATTCGATATACTGAGCAGTTAATGCATACGAAAGAGAGCGATTATAGTGTTGCCTTATAGAAGAAAGGAAGCGTTCCGTTATACTTTTAAAACTCCAATTGTAGCGCAATTTAAACTAGTGAAACAGCTGAAATCGACATTTTTCAGTAGCCTCTCACATCACCACTTCGTTTTTCACTACTCCCACGCTATTAGCTGGGAGAATAACTTCAATCTTTGTTCCTTTTCCTTCTTCACTATGAATATTTAACACCCCATTATGATGTTCAATAATTTTATAGCATACCATCAAACCTAATCCTGTTCCTTTTTCTTTCGTTGAATAGAAAGGTTCACCTAAACGTTCGATTCTTTCTTTTGAAATGCCACAACCATCATCTTCGACTTGTATACATACATGATTGTCAGGATGATTTAAGACTCGAATGATAATGTTTCCATTTCCCTCTAATGCTTCAATTGAATTTCTTATTAAATTAATAAATACTTGTTTTAATTGTTTTTCTAGACCGTAAATCAGTGGAACGTTTTCATTTTCATACTCTAACGAAATATTATTCATATTTGATTGTGTCTTTGTTAATGTTAAAATTTGGCTGACAAGGGTTACTACATCTAATTCTTGAAAACTACTTTCAAAATTAGGTTTAGCCAAAGTTAAGTATTCATAAATAATCGATTCTACTCGGTCTAACTCCTCCATAACAAGATTTGCGTAAAATGGGTTATACTCTTGCTCTTTTTGGAACAATTGTAGAAAACCTTTGACAGTTGTTAATGGATTTCGAATCTCATGCGCAACCCCTGCAGCAAGCTGCGCAACAACTGATAATTTATCAGACTTTCGAATTAAATCATCTACTTTTTTACGCTCTGAAATATCTTTTAATATAGTTCGGAAAGCTCTCTTTCCCTTGAAAATAATAACAGTTGTTGTCGCTTCTACTTCTAACCTATCTTCACCTTCTAAAAGTAGCGTATAAATGGTATTAGTAATAGGTTTCTTTCCAGATAAAAGGAGGTGAACATTTTCTCTGAATCTTGCATAATCATGATTTGATAATAATTCTGCGAAGGTTGTGTTACATAATTTTCGATAATTTATAGCTCCAACTAATGTTTCTCCTGCCGGATTCACATAAATAAGCTTATGACCATCGTGAACCGTTATCGTTTCTGGTGTATTTTCAACTAAGCTCCGATAATTCTCTTCTTTCTCTCTTAAGTCTTTTTCCATTTGTTTCCGAACGGTAATATTAATAAAATACATTGTCACCTGATCATCCGAACGATATGCTCTAACATCAAACCATTGATTGCTGGATGAATGATAATATTCTAGTTGAGTTGAGTCCTCGCCCACTAATAGCTGATAAAATTTCTTTATCAATTTTTTACTTTGATCTTGCTTAAGATAGGTCCAAAAATCGTCATTTTGTAAATCGTCCCACTTTTTACTTAACATTCTCTCTGCTTCTTCATTTACATAGAGAAATTGACCGTCTAATCGAATAGCTATGATTGCATCCTTCATACCATCTAATATTTTCTTCGGTAGTCGAACTTCATCTCTATTGTGAATGCTTGCTTTTAAAAGAGAAAAATCACCCTCAATCCCACAAGTCATCAATCGATCAAGTTGCACATGGAAAAAAATATCCTCATTTCTTGAAACATCCGTTATAGTAAGGAGTGTTGACTGAAGATACCCCTTTCCATGTAAGATCATTTTTTCAATCTGCTCTTTGTTCATTTCACTTTTAAATAATTGTTTTTCTATAGGCTCCCCACGCTCTTCATTAATGAAGAACGATTCAATCGATAACAAAAGAACTTCTTCTTTGCTATATCCGAATTGATCGCAAAATGCCCTATTTACAAACAAGAACTCTCCTCGTTCATTTACAATTGCTTGTCCTTGTAATGACGCTTCTAAACATGATGAAAAAACCGAAACATTCATATTTATTCTCCTAACATAGGCATTCTACCTCATCGATAAAAGTTCTTCATTTTCTCTCTAATTCCTTCTTAATTCACGTTTTTCCTCAGTTTTTTTTCATCATATCTTGTAAAAGTATATAAAAGAGGCTATAGCTCAAAAGAGAATCGCTCGATTAATTTACTTAAGCATTTGAATCATCCTTCAAACAATTAGCCTAGAATTCGCAAAATTGGATGAAGTGAAATATTCCATATATAAAAAAAGCCCACTGTGAGAAAGGTTATCTCATAATGAGCTTACAGTACTGGTCATCAGCAATCATTTATTTTCTTTTTTTATATCCTGTTCACTGACTAGTTCTTCTAATAGATCGTCTTTGATTTCCTCTTTCATCTCTTCCTTAATCTCTTCTATCATTTCTATTTTCATTTCTTCCATTACTTCTTCTTTAATGTCGTCATACATTTCTTCACGAATTTCAGCTTTAATTTCTTTGCGATTCTTTTTGCGGCGTTGCTTTCCTTCTAGTTTATAATCTTTTCCGAGCATAATTAAAATCGATATGATCATAAACGCCATGATGATCGCAAACGGAAGTGCAGCAATAATAGATGCTGTCTGCAAAGCACCAAGACCACCATCTCCACTAATAAGCAAGACACTTGCAGTACCAGCGATTAAAATTCCCCAAAGCATTTTTACAAATAAGCTTGGATGTAAACTCCCGTTTGACGTCATTGCTCCTAAAACATAAGAAGCCGAATCTGCTGATGTAATAAAGAAAATAAGAATAAGGATTACAGCGATAAAACTTGTTATCGAACTAAGCGGCAATTCTCCTAGAGTAGCAAAAAGGGCAAGTTCGACATTGTTCATAACAAGATCCCCGATTGGCGCAGCACCAGCTATCTCTAAACTCAAAGCCGTCCCACCAAATGTTGTAAACCAAATAACAGCTAAAATCGATGGCACAAGTAAAACCCCAGCCATAAATTCACGTATGGTACGTCCTCTAGAAATTCTAGCGATAAATATCCCCATAAAAGGAGCCCAAGCAATATGCCATGCCCAAAAGAAAATGGTATTCGTCCCAAGCCATGTACTCTCAGTAAATGGAGTCATCGTTAAACTCATAGACGCTACATTTGTAATGTAACCACCGAGTGTTGTCACGAAACTTTCTGCAATAAACAAAGTTGGACCAACAACAATTACAAAGACAAGTAAAACAGCAGCAACAGCTAAGTTTATATTACTTAACACTTTTATCCCTTTATCGACGCCTTTTGCTGCAGAAAACATGAAAAGAAACGTCACTATTGCAATGATTGTTGTTTGTGTTACAACCGTATTAGGAATAGGCGATATGTAAGAAAGTCCACCAGTGATTTGAAGTGCACTCAATCCAAATGTTGTCGCTACACCTGTACATGTTGCGATAACAGCTAAAATATCAATTGATTTCCCGACCCAACCGTTAACTCTTTCACCTATGAGTGGATAAAAAGCTGAACTGATTAAAGCTGGACGTTCTTTACGAAATTGTACGTACGCAAGGGTTAAGCCGACAATTGAAAAGATGGCCCACGGATGCAAGGCCCAATGAAAAACAGCATAACGCAGACCTGCCACTGCTGCATCTGGCGTTTCAGGAGAAAATCCCATTGGGGTATCAAAATAATATAGCACCGGTTCCGCTACTCCCCAGAAAACAAATCCGACTCCAATTCCAGCAGCAAATAGCATACCTATCCATGAATACCATGAATAGTCAGGTCTCTCATCTGTCTTTCCTAAACGAATCTTCCCTAATGGACTAATCGCCAGCACAATAACAAATAAGACGAAAAACGCGGTTGATAACATATAAAACCAACCAAAGTTTTCTAACATCCATGTAAGACCTTTCCCTGCAACAGCATCTAATGTTTCTGGTGACAATGCGCCCCATAACACAAAAAGACCGACAATAATGGCCGATATAATAAGGACACTGCCTGGTTTTTGATTTACATTCGTTTGATTCATATTTTACTTCCTTTCTTTAAGACCGTTCTTTCATTTTAGTAAAAACAAAATAAAAATACCAACAATTTTTATTACCCAATTTGCACATGTCTTAAACTTACCGTTTGTTTTATTTCATTAAAGTATTCAAATGTACATTTAAATTAGCGCTCTTCCCTACCAACCAATAATTGTAAAAAATGTTTTAACCGTGTAAAAAAATCTTTAGATGATAAACTATAAACACTCTTGAATTTATCGATACACCTAAATATAAAAATTCACTCAAGTAGAGTAGAGGTAGTTGCTAATGAGTAAAGAAAAACGAGCAGAAATAATCTTTTGGAGCATAGCCTTCCCAGGTTTTGGGCAATTCCTTAACAAAAAGTACGCTAAAGGATTTTTATTTGTTATTTTAGAATTCACTGTAAATGTGCAAGCAAGATTAAACTTAGCCATTATTCCTAGCTTTTATGGTTTAGGTGAAACCGCAAATGATTCCGTAAATTATCAATGGATTATGTTTTATCCTTGTTTGTATTTATTTTCAATGTATGATGCTTATCGAGATGCTGGTGGCGAGAACATTCGTTATGCTTTTATCCCCTTTGTTTTTTCTGCTTACTGCGGGACTATCGGGGTGATTTATTCTCAAAGTATTGAAATTTTTGGCCAGATAGCAGGAGTAATATGGCTCCCTATTTTATTTCATATTAGTGGCTATTTAATTGGAATGATTATACGCTTCATCGTTTTACGTGCAATTGGTATAAACCCACAAACACAGGATCGTAATTAACGATATTCGATCGTAACTTTTTTCCTCTGAACCATTAGTTGCTATAATAAAATAAAGGAGGGATTGGATTGTCTTTAACAACTTTTAATAAAGCAACTTTTGCAGGCGGTTGCTTTTGGTGCATGGTCAAACCATTTGATCAATACGAAGGCATTAAGTCAGTTATCTCTGGTTACACTGGGGGCCATAAGGAACACCCGACGTATCAAGAAGTATGCGCAGAAACAACCGGACATTTTGAAGCTGTACAAATTACGTTTAATCCTGCCATATTTACATACGAGAAATTGTTAACGATCTTTTGGCAACAAATTGACCCCGAAGATTTTGGTGGACAGTTTTTTGATCGTGGTGATTCTTATCGTACTGCTATCTTTTATCATACTGACGAACAACGAAGATTAGCTGAAAATTCAAAGAAACGGCTGAATGAAAGTGGGAAGTTTACCAAACCAATCGCGACACAAATCTTACCTGCTTCTACATTCTATCCAGCAGAAGAATACCATCAAGATTATTACAAAAAAAATCCACTTCATTATACGAGATATCAAATAGGCTCAGGCCGTAGAGCCTTTATTAATCAACACTGGGGGGAAGATAATGAGTAAAGAAGCAAAGGAACAACTAAAAAAACGTCTTACTCCAATGCAGTATACAGTAACACAAGAAAATGGAACTGAACCACCTTTTCGAAATGAATATTATAATCATGAAGAAGAAGGAATTTATGTAGACATCGTCTCAGGTAAACCTCTTTTTAGTTCAACCGATAAATATGATGCCGGATGCGGTTGGCCTAGCTTCACTAAACCAATTGTCGAGAAAGAAGTTATTGAGAAAGAAGATTTTAGTCATGGGATGACTCGAACGGAAGTCCGCAGCAAAGAGGGTGACGCACACCTTGGTCATGTTTTCAATGATGGTCCAGAACCTAAGGGGCTCCGTTACTGTATTAATTCCGCAGCATTACGTTTCATTCCGAAAAAAGAATTAGAAAAAGAAGGCTACGGACCTTATCAAAAGTTATTTGAATAACCTCAGACCGTAATGCGTGAACAGCTAGCTGTTCACGCTCTTAAAGAAACCCCGTATAGCGGATATTAATCCAATGTACGGGGTTTTTCTAAAAAATATGTGTTTAAAAAGGAGAAAACTCTCTAGCAAAACAATTATCTGAAAATTTTTAGGATCTAATTTACCATAGTACCTATACTTTTTCATCATACGTATACCGTACAACATATTTGTCCGTTCTAAGTTTTTTAATTTCTACAAGTGGACCTACTTCATACCCATTGATCCAATTGTCTTCAATTTTAGCTTTGACACATCCAGCTTGAAACTTTGAACGAAAAATTTGTTTATAATAAATCCATCGAGGTATTTTTCCCATCATACTCTCATACCTTTCTTACCTTTTTTACTATAGTACAAAATATTAATGAACTTCACAATTTGTTCAATCAGGACATGCTTAAAAATATAGAATCAACAAACAAAGATTCAGCTAAATGCTATTTAAAACATTCGTTCAACAATCCAATAACCTTTATTTTTCTAATAAATGACTACTGCAATTGCATAGCATTTTTGTGATTGATTGGGTACAATAAAAGAAGCTATTTTAAAGGAAGGGTTTGAGATAAATGGCTAGAAGACCGTTAGCTGGGACCATTATCGAAACAAACATACAAAGCAATGAGTTACAAGAAGACATTTCATTATTGATTTATACACCACCAAACTTTACACCTTTACAAACATACGATGTACTAATTTGTCAAGATGGAAACGATTATTTCCAATTAGGTCGCATTCCACGACAGGCTGAACAATTAATGGACGACGGGGAGATAAAAGAAACAATCATTGTTGCTGTTCCATATCCATCTGTTTCAGAAAGACGGAAACGCTATCATCCGGATGGAGATAAGGTTGATTCTTATATACGATTTCTAGCAAATGAACTTGTTCCATTTATTGATAAGGAATATCCAACACATCAACTTGCTTCAGCTAGAACGCTAGCAGGCGATTCTCTTGCGGGAACCGTTTCCTTATTAGCAGCTTTACAATATCCAAGTCTATTTGGACAAGTCATGATGCATTCACCATTTGTAAACGATACGGTTATGAATGCGGTAACTGCTTATAATAAACCAAATAACCTATCGCTCTATCATGTCATTGGAAAAAAAGAAACTAGTGTGAAAACAACAGATGGCCAGACTCTTGATTTTGTTACACCAAATCAGAAATTACATACTATTTTAAATGAAAGACCATTCACTTATACGTATGATGAGTTTGATGGGGACCACACATGGACTTATTGGCAAACAGATTTACCTAGAGGACTAACAACGTTATTATCTTAAGTAGGAATTGATCAAGGGCGAATCATTTTATTATTTTTGTAATAAAAACTAGAACAGTTTGATACGAGGGGGACATTGATATGAAATATGGAATTGCTTTATTCCCATCAAAAAAACTACAAGATCAGGCGAACTCATTTCGGATGCGTTATGATTCACATTATGCGCTCATACCACCTCATATCACAATTAAAGAGCCGTTTGAAATGAGTGAAGAAGAGCTCCCATCATTCGTTCAAACAATGTCGCAAATTGCCGAAAAAGCAGAACCTATTTTTATTGACATTTACAAGGTCGACACGTTCTATCCACAATCCCATACGATTTTCTTTAAAATTCGTGAACATGAGACACTAACATATTTATACGAAGCACTACACACTAAACCATTCCTATCTAATGAAAAATATGGATTTATCCCTCATGTCACAATTGGACAAGATCTTTCAAGCCAGGAACATGCTGATGTTCTAGGTCAACTAAAAATGCACAGAATTGAGCATCAAGAAACAATTGCAAGGATGCAATTGCTATACCAGCTTGAAAACGGCTCTTGGACTGTAGATGAAACATTTCGCCTTGGAAAGGGAGTATAATTTTTTTATGAATGTAGTGAGAGTTGTAACGAAGGAACAACGTGAAGACGCCTATAAAATCCGTACAGAAGTATTCGTAGAAGAACAGCAAGTGCCAATTGAAGAAGAAATTGATAAATTTGAAGACGAAGCGATTCATTTTGTCGTTTATGATCATCATCAATCAGCTATTGGCGCTGGACGTCTACGCTTTGTTGATGGATACGGGAAAATCGAGCGTATCTGTATTGCAAAAAAAGCTCGCGGCACTGGTGCTGGACGTCTACTCATGGAGGAAATAGAGAATGAGGCTCGAATTGAAGGAGAAACGAAAGCAAAACTTAATGCTCAGACTCAAGCTCAAGATTTTTATCAAAAGTTAGGATACGAAACAATCTCTGGTGAATTTCTAGATGCAGGAATTCCACATGTCACGATGGTCAAACAAATCGTGTAGTCTAAAAAGAAAGAGGCTACTGCCTCTTTCTTTTTTAGTCTTCTTTTATTTCTTCGTTCCGACTGTTTAAATGCGACTTCACCGCTTCTAGCTTTCCTGCCATCGTTGATTGTTTATCACGACGATCGTCAATACGAATATTGGTTGCCACACGAGAAAGTCCATTCTTAAATGGAACTTCATGAATGGCTTGAATCACTTCAAATAATACTGGTAACTCCCCTTCTATTAACGTACTCATTGGGGTAAGTTGATACTTCACTTTCCCTTCATATGTCTTTAGTACCTCTTGGATTTCTGCTACATACTTGCTTACACTTGGAGTGTCAGTACCAATTGGAATGATCGTTACATCAACTATTGCCATAAGTGTTTCCTCCTTCTTCAATTTTGGACGTTTTACGATTAACCTTTCCGGAAATTCCTTTGCAGCAAGCTTTCGATAAGATTCGATTGACGCGATCATATGTGCACGTTCTGGCTCTGTCGTTGTCACATGGTTTTGGAGCCAATACGAGATAGCAAGTACGACCTTTTTTACAAATCCAAACCCTTTAACTTCTAATAACCTTTGAACGATCGGAACCATTATCAAGCTTACATAAGACGCTATTTCTAGTGACAACATATATCGACCAGTAAAAAACAAAAGACCCACTGCTCCTAATAAGACACTTAAAAAGTAAATAACAACTACATTCGTAGAACAATGTCGATTTGTGATAGCTGCTTTACTTATTTGAAACAAACGAGACCTTCTTTTTACTCCTGTATCGCTAAATACTTTGTGCTCTGCACCATGATACTTTCGAAGCTGCTTTGGAAACAAAAAATGAGTCCCAAACATATAATAAAACAAGAAGTAGTATGGGAGACCTTCCCAAATAGCTAGATTCCATATGATGAGAATTTTTGGAACAAACACTAACCCTACATAAATGACCGTAAGTACTTTAAACCATATCGGCATCGACAAAATGATTTGCTTCATCATCAAAGCCAATGTCTTGGCATTGATCGGCTTGAGCCAACTTTTCAAACGCCCCTTCTCATGGTATGCACATGCAATATGCTGTTTCCCGACATAAAAAATCCCATTTTGATAGGAGAGCCCTCTTATTTTCATGCACACACCCATCCTTCTTCTTCATACAGTATTCAATCGGCTTCATATGAAACGATCCAATATGGTACATTAGCAGCCTCTGTAAACGTTGGTGACGAGAACGCTGCATCCTCCATCTCAAGAGGTGAGTGATCAGACCACGTATGTAATAGATTCACAATAATATCGTCTTTATCTAGATTTTCCCCTACTATCCTTGCTTCTACTCTACCAATATTACCATAACTCTCATGTTCAATTAATTGGTTGGGAAAAGCAAAAATGATCCCATTATCAACGACAATCCCTTCAGACTGCTCAATAATTCGGTTTGCATAAAATAATTCAACCGTTCCATTTTCAATCTCAATATCTGTCCGCACTTGTCCAGTTTCTCTGTCAATGACCGAAACGCCGATATAATCTTCACCGTATAAACCTTCTACTGGCATAACAGTCCAGTCCCAATTTGCTTCTACATCCATACCTTCCTCAGTTTTATTCCCACTCACTTGAAACTCGATTCTTTTTTGTAGATCCTCGTTTGTAATGGCCTCAGACTCTTGTAAAAAATGGTACCCTCCCAAAAGCATTAGAACCATTAAAATAGCTGGTAAGATAAGCACTGGTTTATTTCCACGAAACATATTTTTCGCTACGTCCTTTCTAGTATATATTCACCTATTCTATGTATTTTTAAAAATGGTGCAACACCTTCTCACATTATACAAGAGGTCGAACAAACTGGAAAGGAAACGACTGTTTTCAATTTATTAGTAACAATTTCCTGATCCATTACGCGTACAAAAAAAAGCCAACAGGATCACACATATCCAGTTGGCCTCTACTTATAATTTGCGATGTTCTTTAAACGAACATTTAAAGAGTTGAACGTCGATATGCAGCATGGTTCGTTGGGCCAATCCCGTTCCCAATCGAAAGTGAATCAGAAATGGCTGCTGTAATAAAAGACTTTGCCACCTCAGTCGCTTCTTTAATTGAATGTCCTTTTGCTAATTCTGCCGCAATGGCTGCAGCAAATGTACATCCTGTTCCGTGTGTATGTTTCGTCTTAATCCGTTCTGTTTTCAACTCATAAATCATTTCTCCGTCATATAAAAGATCGACAGCAGGTCCATCTAGTAAATGGCCTCCCTTTAAAACGATATAGTCAGGCCCCATCTTATGAAGGTCAATAGCTGCCTGCTTCATTTCTTCTAACGTTTCCATTTCTTTTTGCCCAAGCATCTTTGCTGCTTCAGGTAGATTAGGTGTGATTACAGTAGCGATTGGCAGGAGTTCTTCTATTAATGCTCGAACCGCCTCTTCTTGTAGAAGCGAAGCTCCCCCTTTAGCAATCATGACTGGATCTACCACAATGTTTTTCACTTCATACTCTTTTAGTTTGCTTGCAACAAGAGATATAATCTCAGCAGAAAACAACATTCCTGTCTTTACAGCATCAGTGCCAATATCAGATAAAACAGCATCAAGCTGGGCTTCTATTGCTTCTAAAGATTGCGGAAACACCCCATGCACACCAAGTGTATTTTGTGCCGTTAAAGCTGTAATCACACTCATTCCAAATGTATGTAATTCTTGAAACGTTTTTATGTCAGCTTGGATTCCTGCTCCTCCACCACTATCAGATCCAGCAATCGTTAATGTTTTGGCAATTGACACTTGTCATCACCCTTTCATGTTTGTTTAGAAAGAAACACTCGGCTCCGCTCATTGCGTCGAGATAGTTCCAAAAGGGGAAATGCACCCCTTTTGGAACCACCTCTCTTATGTAAATCGTTCTGGTTTGCAAGAGGCTAGTGGTGAGTAGGCTTCTTTTTCGTCTAATAGATCAGCTACTGCAACAGCAGTGACTGGACTTAGTAAGATTCCATTTCGATAATGCCCCGTTGCGAACACAATATGTGATGCTTTATCAAGTTTCCCAATTAGCGGGAATCCATCTTGAGTTGCTGGACGTAGTCCTGCCCATGTGTGAAAGGGAGTTTCCTTTTCCAAAAATGGGAAAACATGCTTATTCCAATTCGTTAACCGTGCAATTCCTTTTTCCGTAACGTTCGTACGAAAGCCGGCAATGTCTTCTGAAGCACCATTTACTAATGTTCCATTTGCCTTTGGAACGAGGTATCCTTGACTTGTGTAAACAATATGTTTGACCTGATTAATGGGTATTTCGTATGCACAAATCTGTCCACGTATCGGATAAACTGGGATTCGAACTCCGAATGTTTCCTCCAATTCACTAGACCAAGCGCCCGAGCAAACAATCAGACGATCTCCTACAAACTCACGACCATCTTTTGCACGTAATGCAACCGACTGTTTCCACTCAACTACCTCTACTACATCAAGATGTTCAATAATGGTAACTCCATTTGCGCGACAAGCACGTTCTAATGCCTTCACATAATCCGGTGCAAAAACATGACTCTCCTCTGGATAATACATGGCAGCTTTCACGTCTTTAGAAAGGGACGGCTCCATTTTCCATAATTGTTCACCCGAAATTAATTCAGCTTGAGCTCCCCATTCACGTTGCCATGACTGTCTCGTTTCGAGAGAAAGCACATCAGCATCATGATAAACCGCATGAAGACTTCCACTCTGAGAAAATTCAAAGTCCAACTTCGATACTTCTTTTACATCAGTTTGCCACTTATTATACATGCGCAAGCTATCAAGACATAATTTAAAAAAGTCATCGGGGTCCTCTCCAATTTCTGAAAAAGGAGCAAGCATGCCTGCGGCTGCTCCAGATGCTTGCCCCCCGCAACTTGTTTTCTCCAGAACTGTGACATCATAATTACGTCTGCTAAGCTCAAATGCTGTCGCTAAACCAATGACGCCCCCTCCTAAAATGATTACTTTCTCTTGCACAATTCTCCCCCCCAATCAGCCCTTCTACTTTGAAACGAATGAAGCTAGACCACTACTAGCAGTTGCATACTTCTTCTTTTGGATCCGCCCTGCTTCATATGATAATCTACCTGCTTCAATTGCTTGTTTCATTGCATGAGCCATCTTTACAGGATCTTTCGCCTTTGCTACAGGAGTATTCATTAATACACCATCTGCCCCTAACTCCATTGCTTGGACAACATCCATAGCTGAACCTAGTCCAGCGTCAACAATAATGGGCACATTCGCTTGTTCGATAATCAATCCGAGATTATAAGGATTTAAAATACCTAAACCAGTTCCAATTGGAGCGCCGCCTGGCATTACAGCAGAGGCACCTGCTTCTTCTAACCTTTTACAAAGAACAGGATCATCTGATGTGTATGGCAAAACGACAAATCCTTCCTTAGCAAGAACCTCTGTAGCTTTTAACGTTTCAATTGGGTCTGGTAAAAGTGTCTTTTCATCAACACTTATTTCAACTTTAATCCAATCACTTAAACCAGATGCTTTAGCAAGCCTAGCAATTCGAATCGCCTCTTCAGCCGTTTTAGCACCTGATGTATTCGGCAAATACGTGAATGACATTCCTTCTAAATGTTGTAAAATCGCATCTTCATTCGGAGCACCTAAGTTCACTCTTCGGATAGCAAACGTTAAGACTTCAGCTCCAGAAGCTTTTATTGCTTCATTTTGCACAAAAGGATTTGGGTATCTTCCCGTTCCAAGAAAAAAACGAGATGATAATGCTTTGCCTGCTATTGTTAATTTATTTTGTTTCATTTTCATCCACCTCCGACGAATTGAACAAGTTCAATTCTCATTCCATCATGCAATTTTGTTACAGACCAATTTGAACGTTCAATAATCGAACCATCTATCTCAGTTACAACAAGGTGAGGTTCAAGTTCAAAATGAGACACAACCTCTTCAAGAGTAGAAGCATCTATGTTATGTTCTTCTCCGTTAATGAGTAAACGCACTTTATTTCTCTCCCTTTTCAGCTAATATTTTCGTAAATTGCTCACAAACTCCTTTAATATCTTCCGCTCCAACGATTTCTGAGATCATGCAAATTCTCGTTGCACCTGCTTCTAATACTTGATCGACATTATGCAGTTTAATCCCTCCGATCGCGACAAACGGGATCGTAATTTCAGCAGCGACCTGTTGAATGTATTCAGTCGTAACCGGGTCAACAACATCAACTTTGCTATTTGTATGAAAAATAGGTCCAACTCCAATATAATCAGCACCACTTGCTTCCGCTTCACGTGCTTCGTCGATATGATGAGTTGAAATACCAATAATTTTATCTTGTCCCAAAATATTTCTTGCATCAGCAAGTGGCAAATCATCTTGGCCAAGATGAATCCCATCAGCGTCCACTGCAAGAGCAACATCAATATAATCATTAACAATAAACGTTACATCATGCTTTTCCGTTAATTCTCGTAATGCTTTAGCTTTCCTTAATACTTCTCTCTTACTGCTTGTCTTATCTCGCAATTGAATAATATCCACTCCACCAAGAATCGCTGCTTCCATAACTTCTATAAGTTCTCGACCTTGATGAAACTCTTCACCTGTTATGGCGTATAATTTAAACTCTTTCATGCTAGCCCCACCTTTATGATAAAAAATCCAAAAAAAGCCGCATCCGAACATACGGAATACGACTGCGACGACTTCCCTACGCTGGCGTGATCCAGATCAGGTATAAGGGTAAAAGGCATAGCCTTTTTCTCAGTCCACTAGATGGACACCCCTAGTCTTGAAAATACATACAAGTTATTAACTCCATTATGACAGACTGCTTCAAAAATGCAAGGGGTTCGAGTTTTATGTGTGTTCAAAAAAGTGGGTGCAATGTCTTGCACTCACAACTTAGAGGCACTCAAAAAACTTTTCTTTAGCAACTTCTATTCTTCCCACATCGGTACAAGTGCCCCTTCTTGTATATCATATCCAAATTCATACCGTTCACCAATAAGAAGAATGGATCCTCCTGGTGAAATAGACAGTGGGACATGCTTTTCTAATGAAATCAATTTTTCTTCAGAGTCAGCTCGAACGTTATAGGCAATTAATTCGTATCCATCTTCATAACTAAAGTAATCACTGCTATATTTTGGACGCAAGTAATAAAAAATGCCGTTGTTATGATCATACGAATAATATGGAATCCACCACTGCTCTGAATACGTGTTGAGGATTGGCATCTCAATTTTTCTATATGGCTTTTGCTCATCATAAAAACGATAGACAGAATAGAGGTCATAAATGGAATCAACAGTAACAGAAAGCGATAACCCATCAGGAAAAGCCATAAATGCAATAACTGTATCCTTCCACCTATTGGTTTCTCCATTCTCTATATCTAGTTCATAAAGCGGGGCTTGAAAATTGGGTTCTAACTCTTCCCATTTCAAATATCCTACTTTCGATTCTGAGACCCACTGAATATAGGATTCTTCAAGGCCAATATCAGTTATCTTCTTCTCTTCAACATTCCCTACATATGTTTCAAATTCCCAATTTGGCAAATAAGCAACCATCACAAATGTCTGTGTGTCATATGGATTCCAATAAATCGTATACTCTTCACCATAATCCTTAATTGTCCAGATAATACCCCCTTGATCATTAAGGATCAACAACTGTGACTGTTCTTCCAAAGAAAGATACTGTACAGCAAATAAGGAATAATCTGCATTTGCTCTTACGTCTATTATCCACCCATCTTCTTCTAAAAAAACTGACGATTCTCCTAAAAAAAGATTGTGTTTATGTAAACTGAACTGTTCATTTTCCTCTTGTAAAAATAGTACAGTATCTTTATCATACCAACTTGCTACTTCTATAATAGGAAGCTTATTTTGTATTGGTGTCATAATTGAACCCGTAAAAAATGAAGAAGGTACATTGGACTTAGCAGGTAACTCACTCAAGCTTTTTGGGGCAGGTAGGATCAAGGTAGGAGCTTGGGCACAGGCTGAAACTGTAAAAAGAACAAAGATACTTACGATCAAATGTTTCATGTCAACCCGTCCCCACTTTTTCATATTTTAATTCATTTATTAGACGAATAAACTCCCTAAAATGATTCAACAAATAGATAAGTTCACTAAACGTACACAAAAAAATGACTCAGTATCTTCAGCAAACTCCAAATCAATACATTATAGCGCATACAAATACCCTTTTGCACTATTTTCTTAATGGAAGCTGAAGTCATTGAGTCATCCGAGTTATTCGCAATGTCTTTTTAACCTTAAATAAATCGTGAACCAGCTATACCTGGATTCGTCATTTCTTTCGGATCAAGAATTTCATTTAATTCCTCTTCCGATAAAATTCCTCTTTCAAGACAAATTTCTCGAACGGGTCTGTTCGTTTGAATCGCTTCTTTCGCTACTCTTGTTGCCACCTCGTAGCCAACATGAGGATTTATCGCCGTAACGATCCCTACACTTCTTTCAACCATCTCACGGCATCTGTCTATGTTTGCAGTTAAGCCTTCGATCGCATATTTCCTAAAAACACTTATTCCATTTTGTAAAATAGAAAATGATTGCAATAAGTTAAATACCAGTACTGGCTCCATTACATTAAGCTCTAATTGGCCTGCTTCTGACGCAAGACTAATCGTATGATCATTTCCAATAACTTGAAAGGAAATTTGATTAACCACTTCACACATTACAGGATTTACTTTTCCAGGCATGATGGAAGAGCCCGGTTGTCTTGATGGCAGATTTATCTCATTCAGTCCAGTACGCGGTCCAGAACTCATTAGACGTAGGTCATTTGCCATTTTAGATAAATTGATAGCCATAATTTTTAATGCGCTTGACACTTCTGTATAAGCATCTGTATTCTGCGTTGCATCCACTAGATCTTCCGCTGTCCTAAAAGGATATCCAGTTATATCAGATAAATAAACAGCTACTTTTTTAATATATTCAGGCTTTGCATTAAGTCCAGTTCCAACAGCAGTTGCTCCCATATTGACCTCAAATAACTGACCAACCGAACGTTTAATCCTACCAAGGTCTCGGCTTAGGACTCGTTGATACGCACCGAACTCTTGTCCCATCCGAATCGGAACAGCATCCTGCAAATGAGTACGCCCCATTTTTAATACATTGTCAAATTCCTTTTCTTTCTCTTTAATAGCAAGAATTAATTTATTTAACTCTTCTGTTAAACCATCCGCTAGACGAAGTGCAGCAATATGAATGGCCGTTGGGAAAGCATCATTTGTTGATTGAGCCATATTTACATGTGTATTCGGGCTCACGCGCATATACTCACCTTTTTGACCACCAAGTAGTTCAATTGCCCGGTTCGCAATAACTTCATTCGCATTCATGTTAAAAGACGTACCAGCTCCACCTTGAATGGCATCAACTATAAATTGATCTTGATACTTACCATTAACTATGTCCTCAGCAGCTTCAATAATGGCATCTGCTATATTAATTCTAAGTGCACCAACATCACGGTTCGCCATTGCTGCTGCTTTTTTTACATACCCAAATGCTCGTATAAGTTCAGAATGTGGTGGATATCCTGTTATTGGAAAATTTTCCTTTGCACGGACTGTTTGAATGCCGTAATATGCTTCTTTCGGGACTTGCTTTTCTCCAATTAAATCTCGTTCCGTCCGGTATTCTGACATCCGATTTAACTCCTTTTGTTGTAATGATTGTCCTTGTTATATCGTATGTACAGCACAATGTATATGTGACCAGACATTACCCTTGTTTTGCCAACCATGCTCCTCCAATGACACCAGCATCATTTCCAAGTGTGGCAATTCGAAATTTACAACCTTCTTCAACACGAGGTAAGGCGAAACACTTAAATTGCTCTTTGAGGGGATTCATCAATAAATCTCCAGCTTTTGAAACGCCTCCGCCAAGAACAATTATTTCAGGATTTAGTGCATTAGCTAAATTTGCAAGCGCCAATCCAAGATGAAAACTTATTTCGTCGATAATAGACTTCGCAAGTTCATCCTCTGCTTTAACAGCATCAAACACATCTTTTGCAGTAAGCGTTCCTTGACGTTCAAAAACCGTTTGAAGAATGCTATCAGGTTGCTTTTGCACCCCTTCCATTGCTAACCTTGCGATCCCAGTGGCTGATGCTATTGTCTCAAGACATCCTGTTTTCCCACAATTACATGGTGCTCCAGACTCATCGGTAATTGAAGTAAGATGACCTATTTCTCCAGCCATTCCGTTTACCCCATGAAGAATTTGACCATTTACAATGACCCCGCCGCCTACACCTGTTCCAAGAGTTACACAAAGCAAATTCTTTGCTTCATCACCTGCTCCTCTCCACATCTCTCCTAAAGCAGCAATGTTTGCATCATTGTCAACCGTTACGGATAGCCCTGTTTCCTTTTCCAGTTCATCTTTTAAGGCAAAATTCTTCCAACCAATATTGACAGCATGATAAATAAATCCTGATTCCATATTGATAAAACCAGGTGCTCCTAAACCGATCGCTTTAAGTGCATCATTCGTTACACCAAGTTCTTCACGCTTTTCTTCAATTGCCCGGGCTATATCACTAGTAATGTGTTTCCCATCGTCTATTTTATTCGTAGGAATCTCCCACTTCGTAACGATGTCTCCATCTAACGTCACAAAAGCCAATTTTATTGTCGTTCCACCAATATCTACACCTACAAACCATTTCTTTGACACCATTCTCCACCCTCTAATTCATTGATTTATTTTCATTCCGTAAGATGAGCAACCCCTGTTGAAATATATGTGAATCAATAATCTTCCAATTATACAATTCACGGAGTTCTTCTTCCATCAGAGCAAGATCAAAAGATCGATCTCGTGTGTAAACAATCGCCCCATGATTTTTAAGTAGCTGTCTTACGTCGTACATTGTTTTCATGTGCTCACCTCTAACCCATTATAACAGCTTCAATACGGTTACGAAAAGAAGCCAAATTAGCGGAGCATATGCTATATTGGAATGACGCCAAAAAGCCTGTCGAATTTGCATCTGAACATATAAACCAAGGCCCAATGCCGCGGTAAACAAAAAGGCTGCCGCTATAGTGAAAAACGTTCTGAATTCCACTAAACCCCATTCTACCCCCATTAAGAAAAACAAAAAAGCAAGCATCGAAAAAAGAATTTTATCTTCAGGATGAAAAAAGCCAAGTGTAGGATGAAAGCGACTAAAACAAGCGACAATAAAAAGAAGGGTAAGAATAGCTAATACAATTTCAATAAAGCGTAATCCAATCCAACCTGTTATAAACATTCCTGTAATCATCCCCATGTAACATAAAAATAAAAAAAACAAAGAAAATAAGATAACCTGAATCGGTCTTACAGTATCTCTCGGTGCAGCTAGTAACCCACCAATCGTCATACCTATTGTAAAAACAAACACTAAAATAAGCATCGTAAACCACATGAAAGACACCTTCCTTTTTAAAGCATTATCGAATTGACAAATTACGTTCAAGGCAATATGTTCTTATGATATGATATGTCTGTAAATAAAAATAAGAAGGACAGGAAGAAAACTTGTTCAAGTGAAATGAAGAAATGAGGGACGACAATGGACCAAAAGGTACAAGACATCATTGATCGCGCAATTTACGGAACCCCTGAAATCAAACCAGAAGAAAGACAATTATTTTTAACAACTATTTTAGAACGAATCCATATAGCGCTTACAAAAAGGCAAGTGATTCACAAAGGGATGTATTCAGAAGCTCTACAAATAATGAAAACAAAATCAAATCTACACTTATACGTAAACAGTAACTTAAATTATGGAAACTATTCAAATTACATCCAGGAAGCAAATAAAATAGGTATTCGCTTCACCATCGTTACACCACAAAAACAAACACCATTCGGACTTGTCCTTGCGACTGAGTCACAAGCAATAAATGGTAATGACATCTTTGTTAAAGATGACTTGTTCGAACGCGATATGGAAGAGTCAGCAACTAATTTTTAAGAAAGACGGATGAGTCATTCTTTTCTTCACTCAAATTTTATTAATTCATACCTTTTAAAAAAACAACGAGACCACGAAGTTCACGTGGTCTCGTTGTTTTTTCATCTATCCGGATCATTGGGGTGTACGGCTGATGGTCTTTGCTTTTTAAGAGGCATTGCTACACGGAATAATACATCTCTAAAGGCTTGGGCATTAAACGGTAGGAGTGGCCACATATATGGTGTACCTAATGGGTGAAGGTTTACGAGCATTAGCAACCAAATGGTAGTTCCAATTACAAACCCAGCTACTCCAAATATGGCTGTAACAATTAATAGAACTACCCTTATTAAACGATTTGCCAGACTCATTTCATAACTTGGAGTCGCAAATGTTCCAACAGCAGCTACAGCTAAGTACAGAACCACTTCAGGCGAGAAAAGCCCAACATTTATTGCCACCTCCCCAATTAAAAGAGCAGCGACAAGACCTAATGCTGTTGCAAGAGCATTGGGAGTATGAATGGCTGCCATTCTAAGCATCTCAATTCCAATTTCAGCCACAAGAAACTGTGCATATAAAGGAACGGTCCCTACCTCTTCAGCTCCAATAAATACTAGAGCTTCTGGCGTTAGTTGCTCATTGGTTGCTAATAAGTACCATAGGGGTAATAAAAAAATAGATGCCCAGACTGCAACATAGCGAACTACTCGTAAGCTCGTACCGACAATTGGCTTTTGCCGGTACTCCTCAACATGTTGCATATGGTGCCAAAACGTTGTGGGTGTAATCATTACACTTGGAGAACCATCAACCATAATGATGACATGACCTTCGAGTAAATGTGTAGAAGCCACATCTGGACGCTCTGTATAACGTACCATTGGATACGGATTACTATTATGACCAAAGACAAATTCCTCTATTGTCTTATCTCCCATTGGTAATCCATCTGTATCGATTTTCTCTAATGCCTCTTTAATTTTCGTCACATATTCTTGATCTGCAATATCAGCAATATAGGAAATGGCTAAATCAGATTTAGATCGACGCCCAACTGACACATACTCTACTCTCATTGTTCTGTCTCTTACACGTCGTCTCATAAGAGCTGCATTCATCACTAGAGTCTCTACAAACCCATCCTTAGAACCACGAATAACCTTTTCTGTATCTGGCTCTTCTGGACCTCTTACGGGATATTCACGTGTGTCAATTAAAATAACTTTGTCAATACCTTCAACAACAAGAGCTGCTGGACCGGCAAGGATTTGATCCACTACATTATCTAAATCATCCGTCGCCTCTATTTCAGCATAAGGAATGTAGTGCTTCATCAATCGATCCAAAGGCCGATCTGCTAAATCAGAAGCGGTTATCCGAATCAATTCTCGTTGAATCTGAGTAATTGCTTGATCCTTACCAAATCCATCAACAAGAAAGAGTGACATTTCTCGTTCTCCATGCTCGAGTTCCAAATGTATTAAGTCAAAACTCTTATCAACGGCTAATTCCTTTTTCAGAAAATTAATATTCTGTTTATATACGATCGAAACAGGATGCTTTATCTTCTTTACGCTCACTTACAGCCACCTCCAATACCTTTTCATTATTTGCTACAATAGGCAAATCCATGCATACGAACATGCATAATGGCTTTGCTAGACACATATAAATGTGGCAAATAGTTTGTCCATTGGAGGGACGACGATGAAAAAATGGAAATTCGCAATTACATTATTAATAACATCTTTTTGTGTGGGACTTTTTCTCGTCATCACGATCAAACCTGAGCCATTACGAGATGCATTAATTTTCTTTCCACTAGATCCTAATGCTTCGTTTGATGAGTCTAGATCCCAAATCGAGTTTCAAGCAATGAAAGATGAGGATGAGTATATTTTAGATTGGAGTGTCACATCTGTATTAAACCAACCTGCTTACTTACGTCAAGATGTGTCTCTTTTATTCGAAGATGGTTATTTAAAAGATGCTCTTTCCTCTTGGCGTGAAAATACTGACACGATTAACATGGGGAAAGATGTACGGTCAGATGACAGTGGACATTATCGAGTTGTCACATTTCACCATGCAGAACTACATTATCCAAATGATGTAATAAAAAGCGCACAAAAACTCAGCTTTGATCAGCTGTATGTCATTGACTCACCCCTTAGTCCGTTGCATGCTTTTCGAGAACCTAGTACCGAAGAAGAAAAAGAAAGCAAACGAATACTTGATTACATCTTAAAGCAGCAACAAGATTACGATTGGGATGCATTATTCGAGTATTACAACCTCCCTAAAGATGAATATAAGCGTATCGCCCTAACAGATTTAGGTCTATACGAAGAAGAGCCATTACCAGGACTGACAAAAGAAAAGACCGCACAATTTCTTGGCGGCCTTTGGGAAGGATTATACAAAAATTATGTACTCGGAATTACTAAACATGACGGGACCTCTGTAAGCCCCATCGGTAGCACTGTCCCAGTGATTCTTGTACCTACTTCCGCTGATCATTTCTTTGTCCTATTTAGAACTGCAGACGGTGAGCCGATTCAACTATTGCAAACATTGAAACCTTAGTCACGTAAACGCTCTTGTAAATCGAGGTAAGTATCGTCAGGATGTAGTTGGACGGCACGATTAACCGATGCACGAGCTTCCTCGATTTGATCAAGTTCTAAATAAATGAGAGCTAGATTATAATGAGCTTCATGAAATACGTATCTTTTTTCAATCGTTACAAGCAGAAGTTCTTTTGCTACTTCATAATTTTCGAACTTTGCTTCAGCATAAGCTAATAAAAAAGTTGCTTCAGGTCTGGCCGCTCCTTCTTCTACAGCTCTTTTTAAAAAAGGGTAAGCTAACTCTAGCTCATCTTGTTGCAAATGCTCTTGACCAATTTGTAGCTCTAAAATAGACGAGCTCGCTTTTTGATCGTTATTTATACCAAACCAAAAAAGTCCCAATAACAAGAATGTCGTTATAGCTGCAACTACAGGCTGTTTATACGTTGTTTTGTGATTTGGCAAATGAACGATTACACAAGCAAGAAACCCGCCAAGAAGCCCACCAATATGAGCCCCATTGTCGACCATTGGAACGACAAATCCAAATATTAAGTTTATTACTAAAATCGTTAGCACACTTTTTCCCATCGTCCTAAAAAATAACTTTTTATATACCGTACCAAAATAAAGCAATGCTCCAAAACATCCAAAAATAGCTCCTGATGCACCTGCTGCAACTTGTTCATTAAAGGAAAAACTTGCAATCGAACCAGTCAATCCAGCTATGAAATATATAATTAAAAAACGAGCTGTTCCATACATCCTTTCAACAGCTCCTCCAAGATAAAACAAAGCGAGTGAGTTCATAAAAAGATGGAGAAAAGTAATATGGAGAAACATCGCTGATAGTAAGCGCCACCACTCTCCTTCAATAATAAGAGGGTTATATTTAGCACCGAACTCAATTAACGTCAAAATCGAGGTACTCCCCCCGTTTTGCTCTAAAACATAAAACATCGCTGCAATGCAACATAATAATAGAACTGTTGCAATTGGTTTGCCTTGTAAAAACAATGACTTTTCCTTTTCTTCACGAGCCCTTGTTGCTTGAGTAATCTGTTGTTTCAGGTGAAAAATAGCTATTTCTAATTGTTCTACCGTTTCAATAGATGGAATATCAGGAAGGTTTATTCTCTCAGTACTTTTTCTATCTAGTAAAGAAGTAAAAACGGTCGTTCGTTTCTTTTTACTTTCATAATATGGTTTTGTAACATCTTCAAAAGATTCAACAGGTGGATATACACTAATATATAGGTTTTCACCTATCAGTTTTCGGAGGCGAAGGTGACCTCTCATATGTTCAAACTGGTTTACAGATTCAACAATATCTCTTCTAAACGAACCAGTAAAGTCTAAATCCTTACGTACGATTCGTAAAACCCTTCGAGGCTTAGCTTCCTCATTTTCTAACCAAAATTCTTGACCTCTTTTATCAAGAACCCGAAATCCCTTTTGAAGAATATAATAATGAATCAATCTCCAAAAGAAATAATCATGCTGTAACGATTCCATAAAACCCCCCTCTCCACCATATATTGACCTTAAAATTATTATAGCAATAATTTCCGTTTCTAGAAGTACTTTGTTCGAAAAGAGAATTACAATTGCTGAGAACAAACGTAAAACATGGCAACTGCCTTTATTGGTTGTTCAAAGAGGTAATAATCAAGACAAAGGGTCTGTCTTCTAGACAACAACTCCTCTAGGAAGACAGACCCTTTTATCTTTTATACTGTTTCTTGCGGTCGGTTAGCTTGTAAAACCGATCCGAGTACCTTATCGCGGATAAAAGGTATTTGCATGGCAAACGCTACTGCAAGTTTACGTAACATGCGGCGGCCTAGAAACGTATTTAACACACGATAACGATACTTGTACATAAAGTACATCGAGAAGACTAGCGATAGAATAGAAATGAGACGTTGTAACATGATCATCCCTCCTCTATCTTACTTTGCGTGTTGATCCATCATTTTATCCATCTTATGAAAAAAACGGTTCTTCTTTCTAAAATAAAGCTGTTTCAAGAGAATATATATTTTTCACAAGACAGGATAAACGAGTATCATCCGTTTGGTGAACATAATGGGTACTAACATCAAAAAAAGTTATCCTCCCATGTACTTGCTATATAACGATTTTGCTCGTGAGATTTCTTCAGTCCCTTGTACAAGCACTCTGCCATCTGGAAATAGAACAAGTCTTTCTCCTTCTGGAAGTTGAGCTCTCAATAGAAATGGAGTCAATTTTGTTTCTGTAACCGATTCTAACGTGGTAGCCCACCTTTTTAAATCAATAGGCTCGTGTCGTTGTATTTGTACCGTTTCTCTTCCACATAGAGTCGTTACATGATCCTCTGCTTCAACTAGTGCAGGATACTCTTTGGTTTGGCATGTCGGACAACTCTCTTTTGCGTCATGCATTTTTAAATCAAATTGATGATTTTTCCATAAATCAAAACTTCGCAGTGTGCCTCTAAGTGATTTTTCATCACCTACAAGATACTTCAGTACCTCCACCACTTGATAAGATGCAACAATATCCACTACAGGGCTAATTACCCCAATGGTATCACAAGTTTGACCATTGCCATCACCTTGATTAATAAAACAACGCAAACACGGTGTTTTCCCAGGAATAAATAGGGCAGACATTCCTCTCGAACTAACTGCTCCTCCATAAGCAAACGGGATTCCTTCTTTAAAGCACATATCGTTTAAAAGAAAACGAGTTCGAAAATTATCAGTCCCGTCTAGCACAAGATCAATACCTTCAATTAATGATGGTAGGTTATCTATTGTTACATCTGTAACAATACCTTCTATTTTCACATTTGAGTTGATCGCTTTCAGTTTGCGTTCAGCAGCTACTGCTTTTGGCAAACTCTCCTTTACGTCGAATTCATCAAACAGCATTTGCCTCTGAAGATTACTCATCTCAACGTAATCTCTATCAGCAAAACGAACTAACCCTACACCTGCTCGTACTAAATGATTAGCAAGTACTGTTCCTAGTGCACCCACACCTACAATTAATACCGATTTATCCGAGAGCGACTTTTGGCCTTTTTCACCTATAGGTGAAAATCGAACTTGTCTTGAATAACGCTCCATTGATTCTTCTCCCATGTCTTCCTCCTTATACGAACAACCAACCTATTAGAATACCAAGTAATGCAGCAAAGATTGTACAGCCAACATTCACAATGTCATTATCGATCCAATCGCTTCCCTTTACACGAATGGTCTTTCCCCCGCAATGAACCTTTCGTTCCGTCTCAATAGCGCAAGAAGGACAACGATAAACAACTTGCCACATGGCTCCAAGTACTGTATCAAATACGTTACCGATAAATCCAGCCAAAGTCAAAAAAATCAATAACATATGGCTATTATAGTGATCACCCCACCAAAAAAAAATCGAAAAAACAACGATTAGAAAACTTCCCGCAAAAGCAGCAGCAGAACCTAGTGCCGTTATCGCTCCTGATGTCCCAACTGCTACACGTGTTCTTTTTATTATATGAAATGGGCGATATTTACTATAAGGACCGATTTCAGAAGCCCACGTATCAGAGTTAGCGGCGGCCAAGCTTGCCACAAAACCGCAAATGAGGATAGAAGAAGGATAAATAAGATACATAAGTGCTAATAAGGAAGCTACTCCGCCATTTGCAAGTACTTGTACGGCATCTCTTTTCCCGCCTTTCTCAATTATATCGGACTCTTCATTATCAGTCTTTAAAGCCCCAAGTATAGTAGAGCTTATAAAAAACATTCCAAGTAAGAGCAATCCATATAACTCCAACCCAATGGCAATAAATCCTCCTACAAAACATGCGGCCAATGCTCCAGAACGAGTTAATTTCTTTCTGAAATAAGCAGTTATCGCTAAAAGAAAAACTCCTAGTAAAAGTATAATCGCCATCATTAATCAAAACCAAAAGGAGAAATAATATGATCTATTTTCTGATCATGTTTCTCAACAGGAAGCGTTTGTACAATCTGACATGGAAAGGCTAGTGATAGTGTGATAGCATCAACTGTCGGAAGAAACCGATCATAAAAGCCTCCTCCAAATCCTAATCGATAGCCATTTTTATCAAAAGCTAATCCCGGAACAATGACTAAATCAATTTCATCGTGATTAATTGGCTGACAGAACTCAACCATTGGTTCTTTCAAACAATAGGGTCGATCTTCTAAATGATCGAATCTAGTAATCTCGTAAAATGTCATACACTTTGTTTTGAAGTTTGCACGGGGAACGACAACACGCTTTCCTTCTTCCCATGCCTTTCTAATTAAATAATATGTATCAACCTCGCGACCACGAGATATCGTAAATGCAATCATTTTTGCCTTTTTCCAATAAGTTGAAGAGATAAGATGCATCGCGATTTCAAAAGACCACTTTGCATGTGTCTTTTCCGTTAACGCTTCTAATGCTTGATTGACTTGATGCCGTATAGCCGCCTTTTTTTCCAAGACATTCACTCACTCTCATTCATTTTGAAGAGGATCTATTTGTTTAAATTAAAAAGAAAAAAGCAGCGGAGAATCCAGCTGCTTACTTTGTTTCACGATGTAACGTATGACGCTTTAATCTTGGGCTGTATTTCTTGAATTCAATACGCTCAGGATTTGTGCGTTTATTTTTTGTTGTAATATAATTACGATCTCCTGTCTCAGTGCAAGCAAGAGTTACTTGTACACGCATTTGCTATCCCTCCAAACTGTTCTTACTTCATACTTGAATATGATAGCAAATCTTCGCGCTTCAATCAAGTGTTTTTTCTGTTGAAAAGAGCGGATCGTAAGTATATCAAGATATTTTAAGAATAATCAATGCTCACATCTTATCATTTCTTGATAGAATCCACTCTTTTAATGTTAGAAATTTTCGTTATAGTGTCTGTTTAGTCGCTTGATTCAATTTATCAAACGTAACTTGCTTATAATGTTTTATATAAACTTCCTCTTCTGTTTGACCAAACACTTCCCAAATACGACCATACGTTTCTTGTGAAGGATTCATCTGAATTCTTGACACGATCATACTTTCCTGCCCATCTGTACATAAGGGCGCAAGAACTAAAGTACCTTCTTGGTCGCACCAAACCTTTTCTTTCTTCCCAACAGCAAGCTGACAATTTATTTCGTTATGAAACCGCGATGCTAGAAGAGATAAATACGGCTTTCCATAATGTAATATAGTCTGCTTTGAAGGAGAAACAAAAGATACTTGGCGTGTAAGTGAAGCAAGATTGTGTTGATGATATACAAACCTTATATCTCTTTTTTCATCCGATTGGTTATTTAGAATCACTTTATATAGGAAACCAAGTTCTTTATCAAACCGTTCTTTTAATATGGTAACTTGAAATTCCCACTGCTTATGATAAGCAACGATAATAGACAATGCCCCTGTCCTGTTTTGTCCCGGAGACATATCCCATTCCTCACTGCTTAGCCATGAGCATCTCCCATTTAACCAGACGCCCAAACTCTTAAGAGAGTGAAAACTTTCTTTAAGAAAGGCGAGTTTATTAGGTTGTTTGTTGTTTAATAGCATTAATTTGTTCAATATACTCACCTGCCAATTGTTTTGCATGTGCTCCATCTTTCGATTGAGCATACACAGTAAAGGTTGCTTGGTCTTGATCTGGCACGATAAAAGTCCAACTTCCTTCTTGATCTCTTACTTTCATTCCATCTACTAATTCAACATTTTTTCCTTTTAATGATTCCATCAACTTTCTCATAACAACACCTTTTTGTTGAGTTTGACAATTGACTTCTTGTTTGTAAATAGCTTGTGATGGAAGTTCACTAAAAACATCTGTAAGAGATACATTATTTTCTGTTAAGAAGTCTAACAAGTGCACGATTGCAAAAGGGGCATCATAAGCCATCATTTGAACGGTACCCTCAGACTCCATCATCGCACGAACTGACGTTTTGGTGCGAATTAATTTCTTGTCATAGCTTGCCGCTATCTCTTCAAGCGCGGACCCACCATAAAGAGGAATCGCAAGCTCTGAGCGTAGCCCTTTTTCAAATTGCATATAAATAAATAACATTAATTGTTCTTCTTCTGTTACTAGAATTCCCTTTTCCGTCATTAAGCTTATGAATTCACCGCTTTCTCCTATCATAATGCCTAATTCAAGACTGTTATTATTTAAATATTCTCTCATGGAGTCAACATTTACATGACTAGGAATAATATGAACATCGCATCCTAACTTAGAGAGAAAATTAGAGAGATAAGAATGTTGCTCAGTTGTTTCATAATGAAGAGCAATCTTCCACTGCTTATTTCTGATAGCGCCCTCATTTACTTCGAGTAATATTTGATTCGTGTATCTTTCTTCAAGTAGGTTGTCAATTCGATAGTCACCGATATATTCAAACGCTACACGACGGTAAGATTGAAAGGCCATCACTTGCTCTAACTCACGTTGTTCAGACGTGCTAATCGGGAATCCTTGTTCATTGAAAAACTCTATGACCATTTGTTTTTCTTGAGCTCGATCAGCTATTCGTAAATAAATACCGCCTCCTGCATCAGCCATTTCAACACTATATCTGAGAATGGGAAGCATCGTTTCCCCAAGCTCAACAACATGAATTCCTGATGCTTGTAAGCTCTGAATAAGTGATAGTTTCATAACCTGTGAGAAAGGATGATTATCACTTGCTATTAATACTTTCGTCCCTTGATTAAGCAAACTACCATATGCAGCGCCTAATTTGGAAGCATCTTCAGGTGTCATTTCAACATTAGCAACCCCACTAGCGCGATGTCCTTTTAATAACGACTGTGCACCAACTTCATTCCACACATAAGCTTGAGGTACAGTTGTTGCTGCCTCTACTCGTTTGTAAGGCCATACTTTCACTTCTGGTTGTATTTTCGCCTCTTCGCCAATGACAGTATGATGTCCAATAACAGCATCTTCATATAGAGTCGCTTTTGTACCAACTGTAACACCATGACACAACGTTGCACCTCTTAGTTCACTATCATCACCAAGATAGTTTCCGTTCCACAATACTGACCGCTTAAGTGAAGCTCGATTCGAAATAGTAGTATCAGATCCAACGACAGTGTGTTGGCCTAAGTGCGCACCTGACCGAATAATTGTATTTGATCCAATTGAAACCGGTCCCTCTATCTTGGCACCCTCTTCAATTATGACATTTTCGCCAACCCAAATAGTCGGCTCTATTTCAGTTCCTTGAATGCTTGCATCAAGCGATCCATTTAGTAAATCACTATGAGCTTGTCGGTACTGTTTTAAGTTACCTATATCTGACCAATACCCATCAGCAGCATATCCATACATAGCTGACTGTTCAGCTAATAATTGCGGAAATACATCCTTGCTAAAATCTACAACTGCGTCTTTCTTTATATAGGAGAAAATACTTGGATCCATAATATAAATACCAGTATTCACCGTATCACTAAACACTTCACTCCAACTCGGCTTCTCAAGGAAACGAACAATTTTATCTTGTTCATCTGTCATAATCACACCAAATTCAAGTGGACATTCTACTTGTTTCATAAAAATTGTTACAAGACTATTATTCTCGTTATGGAAATCAACTCCAGATTTAAGATCGAAATCCGTTAATGCATCTCCACTTACTACAATGAAAGGCTCATCTAAAAACTCTTCAGCTTGTTTCACGCTACCCGCTGTTCCTAAAGGAGTTGTCTCTTCAAAATAGGTCAAATTCACTCCAAACTTCGATCCGTCCCCAAAGTAATCACGAATAACATCAGGTAAATATTGAACGGTTACTGCAATATCTGTAATTCCATATTGTTTTAATAGCTCAATACTATACTGCATTACTGGTTTTTGAACTAATGGAACCATTGGTTTTGGTACACTGCAAGTTAACGGACGTAGTCTTGTTCCTTTTCCTCCAGCCATTATAACACCTTTCATTTCACATCTGCCCCCTCATTAGATAGTTAGCTCTAGTTCTCCTTCTAAACAATGGTCAATTTCTTTTTCAGTCTGATTTGCAATTGTCTCCCAATCAAAACGTGTTTTCACGTCTTGAAGCCCTTGCGTTGCCAGAGATTCTCTTACAATTGGGTGATTGTATAAATAAAGTACTTGTGTTACTAGACTCTGCTCATCTCCCGGGTAAAATTTTACTCCATTTTCATTATGTCGAATAATTCCCGCTAAGCCACCTGTATCAGACACCATTGTTGCTTTACCTGCGGCTAAGCCTTCAAGTGCAACAATCCCAAATGGCTCGTAAAGGCTCGGGAAAATTGTTGCATCACAACGGTTGAACCATTCATTTCTTTCTTCATCGCTAACAAAACCAAGAAATGTTACATATGATTCTAATTGTCTTTCATAAACTTGATGTCTGAATTCATCAAGCATTGGCCCTTTTCCAGCAATGACAAAACGGATATTTACATTTCTTTCCTTCAACATCGCTGCAGCATTTATAACAGTTTGATACCCTTTTTCTCGTACAATTCTGCCAACCGAGAATACAGTAAACGTATCATTTGCAGTTATATTCGTAGCAGTAATGCTTGTATATGGTTGTAATAGGTCAGGATCGACGCCATTGGGAATTACAGATAGTTTCTCATCTGGTAATGAGAAGATTGACTGAATTTCCTCCTTCATATAGTCACTACACACAATTACTCGATCTGCCTCGTACGATAATTCCCATTCCTTTTGATTGATTTCATATTGTAATTCACTATGAATTCCATTATTACGTCCGTGCTCAGTTGCATGAATTGTTGCTAAGAGAGGAATTTGTAATGACTGTTTTAGTCCTTTTGCCGCAACTCCAACTAGCCAATCATGAGCATGGATAATATCAAATTGTTGCTTCCTTGCAAGATTCTTAACATAGCGGATCATAGCAACATTTAAACTACCAACCCAATCAAAAAATTGCTCTGCTTCAGGTTGCAACCCTTTAATACGATGCACATGTACACCTTGGTTAATCTCGTAATCAGGGTAACCAGCAACATAAGAAGTCACGACATGAACATCATGTCCAGCTGTTACCATTGCTCTTGATAAATCATAAACATGTCGAGATAAGCCTCCCACCATCATTGGAGGGAACTCCCAGCTAAGCATTAAAATTGACCGCTTTTTCTCTGTATCCACCTCTTCTTTTGATTGAACATATGCATCGTGAGGAGAATAGAATATGCGCTCGTCAACATCTTGTAAAAACGGAAAACTTTCTTCCACTGAAGTTATCCAGTCATCTTGAATAGTTTCATTTAATAGCTTTCCTTTAATCGCATCAAATCGACTCAAGTGGAGGGAGAAGCGCTCATCCGCATATTGAACAGCACTCTGACCATCCATTATGAAAGCCCAGTCACTACTTACTGCCAACATCCATTCACGGACCATCTGTTTTAAATATCTTTTTTCCAAATTAGTAGGTTTCGAATAGAATGCCGCGATCGCTGCTAAATCGGTTTCCATTCTGTGATGATGACGATAGAGATGTTGATTGGTTTCATTAACCCATACATGTCCATATCCTTCACGCCCCCATGTAGAGAAAGATACATGAGCGGTATCGAGATCTTGATAATGACGATCAATGTAGGCTTCCGGTGTTATAAATTGAATTCGGTTCTGCCCCTTCTTTAACACTTGTCCGATCCATTCTGGGCCTTCAAACCACCAATGCCCAAACAACTCTGCATCAAATGGTGTTACCATCAGATATGGAGGAAAACACTGATCCCCATGTTCATTAATTTGCTCTTCAATGGAGTATACAAAGTTATCCGCATGTGCATGAATCTTACCTTCAGCCCATTCTCGAACATAAATATCCTTATCTTCTACTTGACCTGTAATTCGCTTGTGTTTAATTCCTGTATCTATGCGTACCTCCTCGTGAACATAAGGTTTGATATATTCCCAATCACGTTCATAGGCAATATCACGATAAAATTCACGATAATCAACATCACCAGGGTAGCCAAGAGTAGAACTCCATACCTTACTTGAAAGGTCCGTGTGTCTCGGAAAAAGAATAAGCCCATGCGGAGAATAGATCGGAGAACCGCTGCCTTTTGAAGGAGTTGGGTCTGCATTCTTAAGAGCGTGTTCATCAACAAAAGAATAAACAATTCCTTCCTCAACAAGAATTCGATCAATACCTGGAGCAAAAGCACATTCTGGAAGCCAAAATCCTTTAGGTTTCGAACCAAAGTGTTGTTCAAAGCAGCGAATTGCTTCAACAACTTGAGAACGGATGGCCGCTTTTGTTTTTACATATGGCAAAAATGCATGTGTCGCTGAACTTGTAATACATCTAATAATTCTCTTTTCAAATAATTCACGATATCCAATTAGAATATTTTTATTTAAATCAAGAAATTTTTTCTTAATTTTCTGATAACGCTCCATGTAGAAGGAGACTAGATCAAGCTCTTTCTGTGAAACCGCGTTTTCTTCTTCCTTTTGAAGTAACTCTTCTGTCTTAATAATATAATCTAGATATCGCTCCTGAATGACTGGATCAGAAAGCATTTCCATTACTGGTGGTGAAAATGAAATCGTTAATGCTTCAGATATGTTTACGTCATCTAGCTCCCATAACAATGGAATATATGATTCTGTCATAGCCTCAAATAACCAACGCTCCTCTAGTCGCCCTTCTTCCTTGTGACGAACATAGGGAAGATGAGCATGGAGTACAAGTGAATAATAACCTTCTTTCAAAACAATTCCCCCTATTTTACCTTCTCATAATATGAATAAGTACTAAAATGCTCAAGCCATCTTGGTTCGCTTGCACTTCCCTCTTTCCATTCATTTACAGCATCAACATGTAATCCTTTCGATGCTTCATCTGAACGTGGAGTATCAATTGCATTGGAACGAATTAGTGAAAGAAATGAGCCTTGTCTTGTCCGAATTCCCAAATCAACTATGTATGTTCTGTTCGGTTCTAGATTTTGAATCATCCAATTATTCGTCATTTCCGGTAAAGAAATGTCGAAGTAACGATGTTCATTGTGTCCATTAAAATCTATCATTGTGCAGTCATATACTCGTAACTGTTTGTGAAGATCATGCCAAGGCAAACGACATTGATGCTCTGTAATTTGTCGTAAAGATGTACTGATTTCCCAATATGCATAGACCACCTTAGGACTTTGCGAAAGCAATGTAACTTCATCTCTTTCATAACTGTCAGGTACAATTTGTTCAAAGTGATAGTCATTTTCTTTATTTTCCTCATGCTGTTGTTTGTGTTTTTGATAGCGATATTGTACTTTTCCCACTGTTGTATTTAGCTCCTTTGCAATTTTACGGAACGAATAGCCCTGTTCACGTAAGTTTAGAATTTGTTCGATCAACTTCTTCACCTCCAATCCAATAACAATACTTTCAATTTATAGCAAATTCAAAATATGAATTTCTATATGAAGTAAGTCTTGATTGTATGTCTTTTTTTTTTCTTATATTCATCATACAGGTCTCATTTCAAACGAACAAGAAGGTGAATTTGTCTTAATTTGTCACACCTGCGTGTGACACCGTTTTCCTAAACCAAATAAATTATTCGCCTTTTTTCGCCAATATTTTTTGTCGCTTTAAGTTAGTCATTTTATGTCGAATGAAAGATAATGATATCGAAATTACATTCATTAGGTGGAGGGTGTCGAATAAAGGGTGTTTACATAGTTTTTTCGGCATCATTTTATTATCGAAATTGAACAACAAAGTCAACATATATACTAATAAATCTACGAATTAAATCATAGTTTTTCCTAATTAGCGGAAACCTAAGAAACAACTTTTACTCACAAAAAAGGCCTTACTCGAAATAATATCGAGTAAAGTCCTCTTTTGTATATATCGCTACAGGAATATTTCTAATCATTATCTGGTTGTTCAAGTATTGGTCGGTCTGCTTTCGTTGGACCTATGCGAACTTCTTTCATTTCAAAAAAAGTATCTAATGCCTGACTAGCAATTTCCTGTGCCATCCCTAATCTTCCACCGTTTCTTTCTAGCTTAACATTTGGCACAACGATTGCAAAAGCAATTTCCGGGTTGTTGTATGGTGCATATCCAACTAATGTCTGAGTGTTTCCATTAATAATTCTACGGCTATCTCCCTCACCAACAACAACACTTACCTGTGCTGTCCCTGTCTTCCCAGCAGGTTGGTACGATTTATTAGCAAAACGACTACTCGCAGTTCCGCTAGTCATAACATTTCGCAGGCCTTGTTGAACACGCGAAATATACTCATCACTCATATCTATTCGATTTAACACATTCGGTTCAAACTTTTGAACAATCGCACCTTGACCTTCTGGACTCGATACCGGTTCACGAATTTCAGTTACGAAACGAGGCTGCATTCTCACTCCATCATTTGCAATTGTTGAAATATACTGAGCTAATTGAAGGGTAGTATACGTATCATATTGTCCAATCATGATGTCAAGTAAATTTCCATATATTGACGTACCACCGGTTAAACCAGACGAGCTTGATGGTAGATCTATTCCAGTATCAGATCCCAAACCGAACTGACTGAAGTAATACCTAATTTCATTATAAGCACGTTCAACCGAATTACTTGTCCAATTACAATTATTAGGATAGTTACAACCTGCCATTCGCATTGCAATCTCAAACATATAAACATTTGACGAAACTTCAAGTGCTTGCAAATCATTTACCCACCCATAATTTCTAACTGACTTCTTTTCTGGTGTTGACGGCAAACGAATTGGGCGATCATTAAAGCTATTACCAGGATACGTTATTCCAGTTTGAAAACCAGTTAACACAGATGCAGCTTTAACAGAAGACCCCATTTCAAATGATTTCGTTACATTCCCAATATGATCTGCATTATTATTCGAATTTCCACCAACAGGATCATTAAAGCCAGCCATCGATAATATATCGCCAGTTCGAGGATCCATAAGAACAGCATAAGCAGAACGATCCAAGATAAAAGAATTGCCTGCTTTTTTCATCTCTTCATCAATTATTTCTTCTAGACGTTGTTGCAACTCCATATCCAAACTTAATACAAGATCATTTCCACGCTGTCCAAGACGCTCGTTAATAGAACTTTCTACATTCTGTCCTCCACTTGAGTGTGTAATACTTTCCACAATTGCTTTTTGACCACGTAATACATCCTCATATTGTAACTCTAGAAAACTAATCCCTACGAAGTCAGAACGATCGTATCCTCTCGACAAATAATAATTTACTTTTTCTTTTGGAATTGAACCAGTTGATCCAAATAAACTTCGAAAGGAATCACCGTACACATAATTCCGACGAGAATCTCGTAAAATATCAACACCTGGAAGTCGATACAAGTTTTCACTCAAAAGATGAGCTTCTTCTTCAGTAATGCCTCGTTTGATTCGTTGCGGAGTGTTTGCGTATCCTTTAGACATTTCGCGGTAAATTGCAAGTATACGTAAATCTTCTTCTGATAACCCCTCAATTGCTTCATCTGGAATACGCTCAACTTCTAACTGATATTCACCCGACGTGTTATCTAACTCTTTTCTTTCTTCACGACTTACAAGCTCATACCGTTCATCTTCAGTCATCCTCATTAAAAGGTAATCCCGTTTGTCACGTTCTGTAATTCGGTCTGTTTCAACATCAATTACCTTCTCCAAATCACGCGCAATCGTAAGCATTGAATCAGCACTCGTTGTTCTCGATGAATTTGTGTATATAACTGATAATTCAAGCTCGTTATCTACAACGACATTTCCAAGTCGATCATACATAAGTCCACGTGGTGCATCTATTCGCGCTGTCGTATTACTCGTTCTCTCTAGTTCCTTAACAAATTCCTGTCCCTCAACAATTTGAACAATCCCTAAACGAAGAATAAGCGCCGAAAACAAAATAAATACAGCAAAGAAAAGAACATTCAAACGAACTGAGACATGTTGTTTTTTCTTTAGCTTGGTTGATTTCCCCACCTGTTTGTTCCTCCTATAAATTTTCTCTAAACAATAGAATAGACACCTACAAAAAGGTGTCTAGAAATGTCCTCATAGTCGTAACCCGCGTGTGCCGTTGCTTCAGTTGTTTCATGAACCTACTCTCGTAGGTGGGTGTTCGCAGAACCTCATTCAGCGTCCAGAACGTGCTGGCATGCTGGCAGATCTTCAATATAAAACTCCCTTAAAAAAATCAAGGTTCGAAACAAGGAGAAGCTAACTAACACGGCAGGTAACTGTTATTATTGATTTTATTATAGCATACACGCTAGTAAAGTCAAAAGGGAAACAGAACCATTATGAGGTAGCTAAAAAGGGAAAAACGCCTTTTTTCACTAACTCTTAAACCGTTGTTCCTCCTGAGGAATCTCCATCTCCTCCTTTTTGTCTGGCAAAACTGTAACCTTCCCCACCTTCATCTTTCTTAAATTGGACATGCCGTACAAAGAAATAAATAAGAGTGTGACCTGCCCCTAGTACAAGGAGAAGAATAGGGATTCCTTTTTCTTCTGAGAAAAATGTCACCGTTGCTAAAAAGGCAAGTACAGAAACAATTCGACCTGAATTTACAAATAATTCTCGAACAACAATATATTCTACCCTCATTTCGGCAGCCTTCCATCCTTTTCCTATAACATCAAATGTAAGGGAGACATACGGTACAAGTAGCATCGGATAAGCTATTGAGACAACTACACCGTACATAATTAATTTAGTGAAAGTTAAATCCCCTATTACTATAATAAAAATAGCTGAGTAAAGGATCATTCCACCGAATAAGATTAGTTTCTTTCTAAACGTCGGCTTAATGATACGGGTAACAATATAATAAGTAACAAATTGCACCGCCGAAGCTACTAAGCCATATGTACCAATGGCAAGTTCACTCCCTGTTGCAATATATACCCAAACCACTATCACAAAGACAAAAGTTCCTTCTCGTAAGCCTTGAAAGAAATGGGCACGTAATATTTGCCGCCAGTTTGAATTTTTCTTACGCTCCTTAAGTATTCTTTTAAAATAAAATTGTCCTTCGGCTGAACGTCTCTGTAACAAAAAACTAGTTAAGACAGCTGCAACGAAGAGAGAAAGCGAAATGGTAAAAATAACTGTATACCCCGTGAATTTTTCCATTCTTGTAATAATAAAACCAGCCAAAATAGGTCCGATCATCCCAGCAAACGATGTTAAAAGCCCAAGAAATCCATTAAAAAAATCTCTTGTTTCAGGTTCAGTAATCTCAAATGTCAAAACATTAAAGGCTAGCCAGTAGAAACCAATGCCCATCCCTATTAACGCACCCAACAGCAAAAGATATTGATTCGCCTGATCTCCTAGAAAAAGAACTGTTAAAAAAAAAGCTGCAAGTGTAATAACCCCGGCCCTTAATACAATAACGCGATCAATTTTTTTCGCTATTTTCCCTGCTACTATAAACGCTAGTGGTTGCATGACAACCGAACCTAAATTATAGAGAGCAATATCAACAAACTCCCCCGATTGTTTCCATAAATAAACATTTACAAATGTATTAGACAAAGCAAAACTTAACGCATAGAGCCCTCCTATTACGAGCAAAAGAGTTAAGTCTCTTGTCACCTCTATATCACCAATAACTTTCTTTAGCAATAACTTATTCACCGACTCCACCACCCTTACAAGTAGTGTGTCACCTCAAAAAGCGGTTATACACAAAAAGCCCTTAAGGCGATTTTTCCTTAAGGACTTTTTGTAACCTAATTATAACACTTAAGTTCTTTTCTTATTTAGCTTCGTTGAAACGCTTTGAAACTTCATCCCAATTTACTACATTCCAGAATGCATTAATATAATCAGGACGGCGATTTTGATAATTTAAGTAATATGCATGCTCCCATACATCTAGTCCAAGGATAGGCGTTTTCCCTTCCATAAGAGGAGTATCTTGGTTTGGAGTACTTGTTACAGCAAGCTTTCCTCCATCAACAATTAACCAAGCCCAACCAGAACCAAACCGATTAGCACCTGCATTTGCAAATTCTTCTTTAAATGCTTCAAGGCTACCAAACGTTGAGTTGATTGCATCAGCAAGTTCTCCTGTCGGTGCTCCCCCACCATTCGGGCTAAGGATTTGCCAGAAGAACAAGTGGTTTGCATGACCTCCACCGTTATTACGAACTGCTCCACGAATGCTTTCAGGAACAGCATCTAAATTAGAAACTAATTCTTCAATGCTTTTGCCTACAAGATCTTCATGACCTTCAAGTGCTGCGTTTAACTTTGTGATGTAAGTATTGTGATGTTTTCCATGATGAATGTTCATTGTCGCCTCATCAATATGAGGTTCTAGTGCGTTAGCTGCATAAGGTAATTGTGGTAATTCGTAAGCCATTATAATTCCTCCTCAAAGTAAGTAACAAAATAGTGTGGAGTCGAAACTCCACAAGTGGACTTTAGCAACATTTTTGTTTCATAAGTCTTCCAATAATTACATTACCAAAACTTGAACATTCTTGCAATGATTATGCTCACTATTTTCAGTAAAGTAGACAAATTTACTCTACCCTAATTTCACGAAAAGTAAACTTCATTAAAAGATTTGCTATGTACAAAATAAAATGGACTAAGTGTGTATTTTCGTCAAGACATCCATCAGCTCCTGCCACTTTATTCGCTTTCGACAAAAAACTATATTTTGTAACAAATGTTTTGTAAAATAGCAAAAAAGGATCTGCATATATGCAGATCCTTATAGTTATTCATAGTAATGGAGGAGGAAGAGGGATTCGAACCCCCGCGCGGTTTGACCCGCCTGTCGGTTTTCAAGACCGATCCCTTCAGCCGGACTTGGGTATTCCTCCGTGTTTCAAATATGTATATAAGTTGGTGGACCCTGTAGGACTCGAACCTACGACCGATCGGTTATGAGCCGACTGCTCTGACCAACTGAGCTAAGGGTCCTCTATGGGGCGACTGATGGGAATTGAACCCACGAATGTCGGAATCACAATCCGATGCGTTAACCACTTCGCCACAATCGCCACAAGAAATCTATTTATGTTACAGGAATAGCGGCGGAGGGAGTCGAACCCACGACCTCACGGGTATGAACCGTACGCTCTAGCCAGCTGAGCTACACCGCCATAATATGGCTCCACAGGTAGGACTCGAACCTACGACCGATCGGTTAACAGCCGATAGCTCTACCACTGAGCTACTGTGGAATATCTTTTAAAGACAAGGATTATAATATCATGCTATTCAGTGAACGTCAACACCTTTTTTCTTCCCCAAAAAAATAAAGAGCAAATTGACTGCTCATACTGATCTAATTTACCATACATTACTATAGATTAACAAGCATTTCATTAAAGATACGAGTTTTTGTAAAGGGTATCTCAAAAGGTCGATTTTAAGCCTTTTGAGTACCTTCATTCATTTAGAATTAACGCTCTTCTCCAATCACTGCTTCGGCAATATTTACAGAGTGATCGCCAATCCGTTCTAAGTTACTTACAATATCAACAAAAACAATACCAGCTGAACCAGAACATTTTCCTTCGTTCACACGATGAATATGTTGTTTTCTAAGCTTTCGTTCCATTTTGTCAATCTTCTCTTCCTTCTCTAGAACAGAACGAGCCATCTCTCCGTCTATTAAATCCAATGATTGAATTGCTTCCTTCAGTGTAGAAAGAGTCAATTCAGACATTTCACGTAAGTCTTCAAGTGCTTTATCTGAAATATGAACTTTATTTGCTTTTTGATAATCTTTTAATTCAACAATATTTTCAATGTGATCACCAATTCGCTCAATATCTCGAACGGTATCCATCAACATTGAGTGCATTTTTGAATCATGAGCAGATAAGGATCTTGATGAAATTTGAATTAAATAATCAGTAATCTTACGGTCTAGATTATTAATAGCCTCTTCAAATTGAATAGACATTTCAGCATGTCTCTTTTGACCGTTTTCTAAGTACTGACTCACCTCATAAAGACCTCTTTCTGAAAATTCAGCCATTCTAAGAACTTCTTGTTTAGCTTGCCCAAGAGCTATAGCTGGTGAGCTACCAATAAACCTAGGGTCTAGATGCTTCGCTTTATATTCTATACTATATTCTTCCCCCGGAACTAGCTTCGTTACGATAATAGCTAATAACGCAACAAAAGGCAATTGAATCAATGTGTTAGATACATTAAATATCCCATGCGCAAAAGCAATTGTCATTGGACGATTAAGACCTATTTCGATTGCTAAATAACTAATAAAGTTAAAGAAAAGCGGATAGATCATTAAGACTATAACAGTACCAATCAAATTAAAAATTACATGTGTTAATGCAGCTCTTTTGGCCGCAACAGAAGCTCCGATTGCAGCTAAAATCGCTGTAATCGTCGTTCCAATATTATCTCCAAATAAAACTGGTAGTGCTGAATCTAATCCCATTGCTCCTTGTTCATAGAGCTGTTGCAATAAGCCAATTGAAGCACTTGAACTTTGTACAGAAACAGTAAAAATCGTCCCAATTACAACACCTAGTAATGGGTTTTCACTCATACTTACCGTCAATTCAGCAAATGATTCTAACTCCCGCAGTGGTTTGAGACCGGTCCCCATTAACTCCAGACCATAAAATAGTGCACCAAAACCAAAAATCACTTGTCCATAATTGTTAACTTTTTTAGCCTTTATGAAGAAAATTAACGCAGCGCCTACTGCAATAATCGGTAAGGCATAAGCAGATATTTTAATCCCAATAATAAAAGCTGTAACCGTCGTTCCAATATTTGCGCCCATAATAACGCCAATTGCTTGTTTTAATGTCATAAAACCGGCATTAACAAGTCCAATTGTTAAAACCGTTGTACCTGTGCTTGTTTGTAAAAGAACTGTAACAACAACTCCAGCAAAAACACCCATAATTGGATTAGTTGTAAATTTATCAAGAACGTCGCGTAATCCCTCTCCTGCAACTTTTTGCAACCCATCCCCCATATACTTAATACCAAACAGGAAAATACCTAGTCCACCGAAAAACATGAACAAGAGCGTTTGTAAATCCACAAATCCTCATCCCTTCATTTCATAAGTCAAAGTAATCATCAAACTTTCGACAAACATCAACATGAACACCCTGTCTATTATTAAGCATTGTCGAACCATTTGTAAACAAAAAAAGTTTAAAAGTTCACACGTTGTTTCGATGTTGTTCAAAATAAAATTATTTATTACCTTTAAGATAAAAGAATAACAATGCCGTCTCAAGTCGTATAAGAAATGCTATCACCTTAAGTATTCTATGTATGGCTTATTGTTATTGCTGCATACGTGCTACATTTCTGTGCTTTGACACTTTTGTTTAAAAATATACGTAATACTTATAGCAATTCTACTCTCTATTCGTTAAAATAACGAGGAGTGAAAGAGGTGATTATCCTGAGCTATTGGGCCTGGTTTCGTAAAAGCTTCTACAGTAAAAAAGTGATTGCATATAGTCGGTTTCGCCCCATTACATCAACAATTGGGTATGTACTCTTTATCATATTTATTTCTAGCACTCCATATTTTGTCACATTATACTCAACAGCTATATCAGGCGTAGAACAATTTGACAACATTTTACAAAATGACATACCAAACTTTCAAATTAGAGAGGGAGCTCTCTATTGGGAAAGTGAAGAACCTTTTTATACCGAAGTTGCTGGAGAAGGATTCTTCCTAATCGATTCCTCCAATACATATACAGAGCAGAAACTGCAACAATTGCACGATGGCATTGCCCTACAACAACATGAATTTTTATTTATAGCTGATGGTAACAGTCAATCAATTCCATACACACTTCTTGGGTTACAAGAATTTTCGAAAGACGATCTATCTAAGCGCATAAGTGATTTACAAGGATTTTTGCCAATTTTATTACTTATCATCATCAGTCTGCTCTTCGTTGCACTTGCTGGTCTAGCCTTTCTTGGTGTGTCACTATTAGCTCTTGTTGCTTTATTATTTAAAGGCACACGCAATTTGGAATATCGTCATTTATGGTTAATTACTGCCCATGCAATAACACTTCCTGTTATTCTGCTCTTTTGGGTCGATGTTTTAATTTATCCTATTCCGTTTAGTGCATTCATAGCATCCACCTTTCTATTCGTTGTAATTTCGATAAAATCCATTCCGGTCCCTAGAAAAAAATGATAATAAAAAAGAAAAGCGAGTAACTAATCACCGTTACTCGCTTTTTTGGCTATCTTTTAATGATTTAATAAGAATTCTCGTTCCATCTACTGACGTAACGATGATATCAGTGTTAGCTTCAATCCAATGACTTCCACTAGTTGCGCTATATTGTTCTCCTGCGATTTCAACTGTACCAGTCGGCCGAAAAGAGCTAACCGTTCTCCCTTGTTTCCCTATTAGTTCATGATATTGTTCATTAATTGAGTTGTATCCTAAGTCACTTGTTAGCTTATCTTTCAGCGTCATTTTTGCCCATAAATTTCGTGATGGAAACACTTTTAAAAATAGTGCTGAACTAAAGCCGCCAACAATAAAACCCATAGAAACTAGAGTACCATAAATAAAAGTTGGGGCTGGAACTGCTAGACCAATGATCATTAAAACTACGCCTAACAAAGCAACCGTACCATCAGTTATAACTTTTCCATCAACTATAATTAATACTAAGCCGACAATGTATAAGAGCACTACCCATAATCCGGTATCTCCTGTAAGGTGATACGAAAAGTACATGGCCATTATAGCAATCCCTAATATAGCAAAGAGTCCTTTAGCTCTAACAAGTAATTCTCCAATTAAAAATAGTGTGCCTAAAAACACAACAATGAACCCAACACTTGGTAAATCCAACCATTCCATTTCCCGTCCCTCCTTACTAATCGTATACGAATCATAACATGGATGCGTTTCACTTTCTTCCGAAAAATAAGAAAATACCAAAAACCAATCTTCTCTTATTTTTTGGAAGAGAGGAAAACCTCTCTCTTATTATGAACTAAATATCCCACGAAGAGAATCTATCAGACGGTTAATTAAATCAAGAAAGTTTCTAATAAAACCTTGTGTATCTTCTCGATTTAAAAATTCATCTAAGTTATCACGAACTTTGGAAATTTGGTCTTGAACTTGATTCCAATCAATATTAAGATCTTTCATTCTCATAAATAAAGATACAAGTCCATTTAACTCTTCATCTGTTAACGTAATGCCAAGCTCAGAAGCAACTCGTTGAATTAATTCCCTTAAATCATCTTCTGTTTCAACTGGATTGTTTGCAATCTCTTCTTTAATTCGGTTCATTAATTCAGTTGCTTCTTCGACTCCAATTGAATCACTTAATTCTCCTGTACGAACTAACTCTTCATTAGCAATTTGCTTTTGTTCTTCTGGAATTTCAATTTCTGCTGCAATCTCATATGCTTTAATTAAACCCGTTAACGCAGCGGTACCTGATACTGCGATAGGTGCTGTTACATAAATATCCGCATCTTCCACCCCAGCCGTAATTAATGCGTTAGCATACATGTCATCTGAAACCCAATTAATATTATTGGATTCAACCGATAAGCCTTCCCCCTCTTCTCTAAGAGTTATTTTTGATGAAGACAAAGCATTCGTTCCTATCCGTGATGCACTAATATAATTTCCAAGGTACTGATGTTCTTCCTCATTTGTGACAGTTATAATTGTATCCTCTTGTGTTGCCCCCATCTCAGACAATAGAGCTTGCTTTTGTGATTCTGATAAATCTTCACCAAGAGTGATAATTTCATCTCCAGGAACTGCATCAGCTGACACGAACAATGGAGATACAAGCACAAAAATAAGTGTAAGTGCAAGTAACCTTTTCCATACCGATTTCATATTCATATTCATATTCATCTTCTCCTTTTATTACGAGGGTGTCTAAATCTTCCTCGAATAGCTCTCTTCATGAGACGAGTGCTCTACTAAATAAGAAACATTTTCCCCCAAAAAACAAAAGGGTCTTTAGTCTCATTTTTTATTTATAGACATGCAATTCCACAGTATTACATTCTTTTCCAAGCGGTAAACATCGCCAGCTGTATAATAAAATTAACGCGTTCAATGAAACAAAAAACAAAGCTGTAAACATCATTTGTTGGACATCATTCATCCATATACCAAAACATAATGGCCCAAGTGCCACACCTAGAAAACGTAACATCGTATAAAAAGAAAACACAGTTCCCCGTTCCTTTTTCGAAACAATCGAAGCAAGCGCCGCATTAGCAGCGGGGAGTAACATGCCAAATCCAAATGAATAAATGACGATTGCTCCAACAAACCAACCAAGGGAATCATCGGTTAACATCAAGAACGAACCAGCGATCATCAACATCGTCCCGTAAATGAATGCACGCTTATATTGAGTTTCATTTCTTTTTAGATTTCTTGCAGTCGAATACGAAAGGATCGTTAATACAAGCAACGGAAACGCAAGCAATACTCCATTCAAAAAAGCAGAAAACCTAACAGTGGACTCAAGTAAGTATGAGAAATAAAACAAATAACCAAATAATAAAAACATCCCTATAGACCCTGATACGAGTATCGGGATTAGCCACCTCCAATGATGAATAAATAACTTTTTTATTCTACCGACCTTTTCGTTGTTTTTTTCAAAATCATTCCTAGCGGAAGGTTCAGTCGGAATAAACAGTTTGATTCCGACAAAGGCGAAAATCGCAACTGCTAAAAAAACAACAAAACTAAAATACCATGAGAAAGCTAAAACAAGTCCACCTATTATCGGGCTAATAACCTTTCCTGCACCATTAAATACCTCAATCGCACCTAAAGCACGATTTCTTTGCTCCCCTTGATAAAGGTCTGAAATAAATGCCATCGCTAGAGGGGTAACCCCCCCAGCTCCTATTCCTTGACATACACGTCCAACCATCATTAGTTGGAATGAACCAGCTTCGTCTCCTCTCATGCCAGCAAAAGCCGAAATAACACACCCTATAATAATGAAAGGAAGAGCAATTAAAGTTATCTTTTTTCTTCCGTATCGATCAGATAGTATTCCGCCAAATGGAACAAGCAACGCCGCTGGAATTGAAAAACTCGTTAAAAGCCAGCCACCTTCCGTTGTTGTAAGCCCCATATCTACTTGCATTTGTGGAAGCAATGGGATAAACATTGAATTTCCAATCACCATAATAAACGGGAGGAGACCTATAAAATACAATAAGTAAGTAGGACGAGCATTTTTCATTTTATTCACCTCTATAAAAATAATACCTTTTGAAAAGTTGCTCATAAAGGTAAAAATCAACCATTTTGACAAAACTCTTGAAACTTTTTCCTTATTTTTGTCATATTCAATTCATTAATACATATACTCTAAATGAATAATAAGGATTTTAAGGGAGGACAAGCTGTGAAACGGATCGGAACAATTTTCATAATCCTCGTCATTTTATATAGCACTTATTATGATCTTACAATTGGAACTTTACCCAATGGACTAACCCAAACAGCCACGGAACAATCAATCATTGAGGAACAAATGGAACTTGATGACACTGATAAAAGTGAGAACGAAGTAATTGTAGCTGAGTTTGAGCCCTTTAAGGAAGTTGTTGTAGAACCTGGTCACACAGTTCTCTCCATTGTTGAGCATCTTCACAAAGGCCCTATATCCCCTTCAATTCAAGAAATCGTTCATGACTTTCAGACGTTAAATGATGGGATTAAGCCTGAAGAGATGCAAGTAGGGAAGAAATATTTTTTCCCTCTTTATCATTAAGAATGAGTATGTAACAAGGTCCTATTACAAATACGCTGTTATGTAATAGTATTGTACTAAAATTGTCATATATCCCATCTCTTTTAAAGAACCATTACTTTATCCTTGCCAAACAATTACCGACATTGATAAAATGAAGACGATTCTCATAATGAGATAAAGGAGCGATAGGTCAATGACCGAAATAATACATCGTACAAAAACTCGCCCAGTAAAGGTAGGTAATTTGACTATCGGTGGCAATAATGAAGTAATTGTTCAAAGTATGACAACAACAAAAACACATGACGTTGAAGCGACCGTTGCTGAAATAAAACGACTTGAAGAAGCAGGGTGTCAAGTTGTTCGAGTAGCTTGCCCTGACATGCGAGCAGCAGAAGCCATTGCTGATATTAAAGCACAAATTAATATACCACTTGTTGTTGATATTCACTTTGATTATAAGCTTGCTTTAAAAGCAATTGAAGGTGGAGCCGATAAGATACGGATTAATCCAGGAAATATTGGAAAACGTCATAAAGTGGAAGCTGTTGTTCAAGCTGCAAAAGGAAAAGGCATTCCTATTCGGATCGGTGTTAATGCAGGTTCTTTAGAGAAACGAATTCTTGATAAATATGGCTATCCAACCGCTGATGGTATGGTTGAAAGCGCCTTACACCATATTCAAATTTTAGAAGATCTTGACTTCCATGACATCATTGTCTCAATGAAGGCTTCCGATGTTAACTTAGCGATCGAAGCATATGAAAAAGCAGCAAAAGCTTTTGACTATCCTCTTCATTTAGGTATTACAGAATCTGGAACTCTTTTTGCGGGTACGATTAAAAGTGCAGCAGGTCTCGGAGCAATCTTAAACATGGGGATTGGAAACACGGTACGAATTTCACTAAGTGCTGATCCAGTTGAAGAAGTGAAAGTAGCTCGTGAATTATTAAAATCATTTGGTCTTGCTGCTAATGCGGCAACACTTATTTCATGTCCTACTTGTGGGCGTATTGAGATTGACCTTATCAGCATCGCTAATGAAGTTGAGGATTATATTGCAAACATTAAAGCCCCAATCAAAGTTGCCGTTTTAGGATGTGCAGTAAATGGTCCTGGCGAAGCGCGCGAAGCTGATATCGGAATTGCCGGTGCTCGCGGTGAAGGTCTTCTATTCATGAAAGGTGAAATTGTTAGAAAAGTACCTGAAGAAACAATGGTTGAAGAACTAAAAATAGAAATTGATAAAATCGCTGAAGAGTACTTTAAAAAACAGCGTGAATTAGAAAAAGCATAAGCTAAGCGCTTATGCTTTTTTCTTTATATGTTCCCCGTTCTCATCCATTACTTGTACGTTAAAAGAATGGAGAGAAAAAGACGGTCATGAGAATCGAAATTGCACCAATACCTATCGCCCAATTACCAAGCGATGTGGAGCCATAACGACGTGAAACAAAACCAACTACAATGCCAGCTGCACCTAGCAATACCGGCAAGAAGAACAAAGATAAAATGGAAAGGACAATCGCAAATGTTCCGACGCCTCGTCCAGCCGTGACATCATCTTCATTTGCTTCGGCTGTGTCATTTCTTTCAGCCATTCCATTCACCGTTCCATATTCAACAGCTGTTTCTTCCTGGAAATTTGTAACAACTGGTTCATCATCTTTTTCTTCTTCTGTTAACTCAAGATCACGGCTATCTGCTCGTCCATTTTCATAACGCCCTCCATCAACATGGTTATTCACCAGTGTTAAAGAACGGTCGTCTTCATCAACCAACCTTATCGGTTCATCTTTTGGATGTTCTCGATCTGCCATACGAATCCCTCACTTTCTTTTTTTCGGGGAACAGTTATAGTATGACGCACACAATTATAATTATCGGTGTTAATCTTTTCTTGCTCAGGTAAGTGACTAGACCAACTGGGAAATTTCGTGTAAGGTTAAAGTACAAGGACATTTATTATGAGGTGACAAGATGAACAAAAAAAAGAGAATGGGACTGGATATCGATGGTACTGTTACTGATCCAAATACATTTATCCCCTATTTAAATAAACATTTCAATAAATCTTTAACATTAGATGATTTAACTGAATATGATTTGACTTCTATTTTAAAGATTACAGAAGATCAATTTTGGGAATGGATGGGTAAGCATGAAGCGACTATTTATGAACAAGCAAATTTAGCCGCAAACGCAGAGCTTACATTACATGAATGGACGAAAGCACATGATTTAATCTACATAACAGCAAGAAGAAACCACTTAACTGAAATTACTCAAAATTGGTTTGTAACGAGATCTGTGCCATATGACCATATTGAATTAGTTGGGAAACATAATAAACTTGATGCTGTACGTAAGCATCAATTGGATATTTTTTTTGAAGATAAACATGATAACGCCGTAGCTATTGCTGAAGAATTCAACATTCCTGTCATTTTAATGGATACACCATACAATCGTCTCCCTTCTCCCCAAAACGTCATTCGAGCAAATAATTGGGTAGAAGCAAAAAATTGGGTAGATAATTGGCTACAAGAAACAATGTAAAAGAAAAAGGACTGGCTCTCGCCAGTCCTTTTTCCTTTACTCTTTTGGACGGAAGGTGTGGCAACACGTTTCTTTAATGTCATGAGCTGAATCTATGTGTTCAGCCTCACCGTAGGGTTCTTCGCCAGCTTCCATGCTATAGTCGTGATTAGCATGTGAATCAATTTCTACAAGGATCGATTCAGCTTGACACTTGTTCCCCTCACCCCAAAAAGAACAATTTGCTACATTACATTTTACAATCGGCTTTGCCATGTTTCATCCCCTCCTACACAATAGGATAGGATATTCATGCTATTTCATGCGTTTCAAAATATGGCATACCTCCAATTTGTTACAAATGCTTATATATAGTGACTAAGTGAGGTTTGTTCACTTGGCTAGTAAATTTATTTCACTTTAACTTTGTAATTATTTATTTCAATAACAATTGAACCTATTTATAACTCAATGCATCGCTTACAATAAAAAAGTAGACTTTTATTAACTAAAGTCTACTTTTTTCCTATTGCATCGCAACTCTGACATTTCCCATAAATTTCGAATTTATGTCCTGTAACTTGAAAATCAGGAAACTGTTGCTGAATTAAATCCATCGGACAACGGTCAATATGTTTCGTTTTTCCACATTCTAAACAGATTAAGTGATGGTGATGTTGTGTCGTTGAACAACTAAATCGAAAGCGTTTCTCTCCTTCAAGCTCTGTTTCCTCAAGTATGTTCAATTCAGTAAATAAAGAAAGGTTGCGATAAATTGTATCAAAACTCATGCCTGGATACTCACTTTGCAAACGTTCTAACACGTCCTTTGCTGATAAATACCGCTTTTCTTTTTCAAAAAAGAGTAGCATATCTTCTCTTTTTTCTGTATGTTTATAACCCTTTTCTTTCAAGAGCTCCATTGCTTCATTTACATTCATGATCACAAGCCCCCTCTAACTTTTTTGAATGCTATAACGCTCCCTAATAGGAGCAGGTTTATCATAACAATCATTCCACCTGTAGCTACTGCAAATTGATAAGAAAAATACAAACCAATTAGCATTGCTAATTGAGCAAATAAAATTCCAAATCCAATCAATTGCTTAAAACTTTTTGCTATTTGAATACTCGTTGCAACAGGAATGACTATAAGTGCACCAACGAGTAATATTCCGACAACTTTCATTGATATTGAAATAACAAGGGCAATTAACAATGCGAAAGTAAAATTCGCTATTCTCATTGAAATCCCAGATACTTTTGCAAATTCTTGATCAAAGGAGATCGAAACAAATTCTTTATAAAACAATGCAATCATACATACTACAACTATTGCTGTTATCAGAATGAAATGTAAATCACTGACTGTAACACTGACAATACTCCCAAACAAATATGAATACCATTCATTATAACCTGTTCTCGCTAAACTAATAAAGATCGCACTAAGTCCTATTCCTGTTGATAAGATGATGGGAATCGCCAATTCCTGAAAATGCCGATATACATCTCTTAATCGCTCTGTAATCAAAGCTCCTAAAAGAGCAAAAACAACCCCCATATACATTGGATTTATCGATTGAAACCAAGGTCCTATTGTACCTAGTAAAACACCGGCTGAGATTCCAGTCAACGTAATATGGGAGATGGATTCTGATATAACAGATATTCTACGCACAAGGAGAAATGCACCTAAAATCGGCGCAATAAAGCCAATCACAATACCTGCGACAAGACCTCTCTCTATAAAAGTCAACTGTGATAATACATCCATGCTTTATAAGCCCCTATTCTTAAGTTTAATTACCTCGTTTTCTGTGATTTGCTAAACACCCTACTTATTTTCCAGAAAGTTTTCTCAAATAAAATGACTACAAGCAAAATTAAAACAGCAATCATCACAATCATTCCACCAGGTGCAAGATCAAGGTGAAATGCGAAAATCAACCCTGCAATGACAGCTATTTCACCAAATAAAATCGAATACAAAAACATCTGCTTAAAGCCTTTTGCTAGTCTCATCGCTGCTGCAACAGGTAGAGTCATTAAAGATGACACAAGAAGAATCCCTACCACCCTCATTGAAGCCGCTATGACTAGAGCTACCATTATGATAAAAATAAAATTAATAAGCTTACGATTAATGCCAGATACAAGCGCTTGCTCTTCATCAAAAGATAAGAAAAATAACTCTTTATAAAACAGAAATATAACAGTCACAACGAGAACGGTAATGATGCTTATCGTCCACAAATCGGAACGACTAACTGCAATCACGCTTCCAAATAAATAGTTAAAAAGATCATTGTTAAATCCATCTGCTAGTGAAATAAATACAACACCTAACCCAATTCCACCAGATAAAATAATGGGAATGGCTATCTCTTTATAGTATTTATAGGCGTTTCTAAGCTGTTCGATTAAGAGTGAACCACCAACAGAAAAAACCAATCCGATATATAAAGGATTGAGCCCTTGAAAAAAGACAACATGTTTAGATAGCAACAAGCTAGCTGCAATTCCTGATAAAGTAATATGAGATAGCGCATCAGCAATTAAAGCAAGCCTGCGAACGACTAAAAATACTCCAAGCATTGGAGCAAGAAGCCCTATGAGCAATCCCGTATAAAATGCATTTTGCAAAAACTCATAACGAAAAAATGCGTCCAACATTCGTTAATGCCCTCCGTGACTATGATTATGGGTTAAAAGATGGACATCATGCCCATAAAATGACGATAAATCTTGATTCGCCTCGAAGTCTGCCGTATTTCCGTGGAAATGAAGGGTCTTATTTAAACAAGCAACATCAGTTACATGATCTGTCATTGCTCCTATATCATGGGTAACGAGTACAAGAGTAATTTCTTTTTCTTTATTTAATCGATCTAACAAGTCGTAAAACTGTCTAACACTAGTAACATCCACACCTACTGTCGGTTCATCGAGAATTAATAACTCAGGTTCACTTACGAGCGCACGAGCGATAAACACTCTTTGTTGTTGTCCACCAGATAATTCGCCAATGTTTTTATGCATAAAGTCTGTCATCCCAACTTGATCAATTGCCTCTCGAATGGCTTGTTTATGTGTTTTCGTTAAAAAGCGCAACAATCCGACTTTCCCATATAACCCCATAGATACAACCTCAAAAACAGTAGCAGGAAATCCAGAATTAAAACTATTCGCTTTTTGCGATACAAACCCAATTTTCCCCCATTGATGAAACTTTGAAATTCGTTGACCAAATAAGCGAATTTCTCCAGTTTGAGGTTGCAACAATCCTAAGAGCAATTTAACTAACGTTGATTTTCCTGATCCATTTGGTCCTACTAATCCGAGAAATGACCCTTTATTTATTTGTAACGATACATCTTCTAAAACAGTTTGATTACCATATTGAAATGAGACACCATCTAGTAATACCGCCTCATCTTGTTTAGGTGAACTCATTTATGTTCCTCCTTCAAAAACTAAAAACTTATAAGAATAATTACGATTTAGTAAACGTCCTCTCCTATTATAAAGGTTATTTTTATTCTGTCTACCTTTGAGCATTAAAGACAATTTTTGCTATAATCGAGTTAATCTAAACAGAACAGGTCGAGGTGAGTAATGTGAAAGAAAATCAAGTGGCGATTATTGATATGGGGTCGAACTCCATTCGATTAGTTATTAATAAAATTGACCTTAATGGGTGTTATAACGAAATACACAACTATAAAACGGTAGCAAGACTTAGTGCACATATTACAAAAGAAGGGAACTTATCAGACAACGGTATTACGATTGTATTAGAGACTCTTAACCGCTTTAAAGATGTAATTATTTTCCATAAAGTTAAAAAGGTTATTCTCGTTGCAACTGCTGCGATGCGAAAAGCGAAAAATCAGAATCAAATTGTTCAATTAGTGAAAGCTAAGGTAGGTTTTGATATTCGTGTTTTATCTGAATATGAAGAAGCTTTTTATGGGTATTTAGCAGTTGTCAATTCCACTAATATTGAATACGGCTATACTGTTGATATAGGTGGTGGAAGTACTGAGATTACATTATTTGAAAACAGAGAGTTAAAACATTATCATAGCTTTCCGTTTGGAGCAATTACCTTACAACAGAAGTTCTATGGAGACAAGCAGCCAAATTCCACTAACCTAGAAATTCTTAAAAATTATATCAAAGAACAATTACATACATTGCCATGGTTAAAAAACAAATCTAATTATCCGGTTATTGGAATCGGTGGAAGTGCTAGAAACCTCTCTCTTATCCATCAAAGACAAATAGAATATCCTTTGCCTGGCATTCATCAATACGAATTTACAAAGGAAGATTTGATTGAGCTAAATGACATGTTGCAACAGTCAACGATAGAAGAGCGCTTGATGTTAGATGGTCTATCGAAAGAACGTGCTGATATCATTATTCCCGCAGCTGAAGTTATTTCATCTCTCGTTTCCTTCGTAAAAGCAGAAACATTTATTATGAGCCGCAAAGGTTTACGTGATGGTGTCTTTTACGAGGAAGTGCTAAAAGAAGTAGAAACGACTCGCTTTCCTAATGTAGTTGAAGAAAGTTTTCACCAACTGACCCACAACTATGAAGTGAGCGTTGACCATGTAAACCATGTATCCTCTCTTGCTACTCAATTATATAATGAACTTTCTTCCTTTTGTCACGTCGAACATTCAAGTGAGAACGCACGTACCTTACTCAATCAAAGTGCAAGGGTTCTTTATATTGGAGAGTATATAAATAATGATGCTAGCAGTCAAAATACGTTTTACTTATTAACGAATATGACCATTGAAGGCCTTTCACATCGTGACCAACTAGCAATTGCGTTTATATCTTCTTTTAAATCAAAAACACAACTGCTTAAGTATGCTGAGCCTTTTCAGCGAATTATACAGAAAAAAGATCTGAGATTTTATGAATTTCTTGGCTCCATTATGAAGTTAGCCTATTCATTGGACCGAACTCGCCGAAAAGCCATTCTAGAAATTGGCCAAGTAGAAAAAACTGAGGATGAACTTACAATCCCCTTTTATTATCAAGAAGAGGCGTTTTTTGAAAATATGCAGGCTTCAAAAAATAAAAAGCATCTAGAGCGCGCACTGAAACATCCAATTAAATTTCGTTATATACCGGTCGAAGTTCTTAAAGTGAATTCTTAACATAAAATTTACAATCAGCTGTTAAAATGGAAAGGACGAAACTAGCAGAGAGGTTGAGTACAATGCAAAATAATATCGTTAGTCAAGAACATATTGACATAAATAACCCAACCTTTTATAACAATCGTGAACTTAGTTGGCTAGCTTTTAATGAACGGGTTTTAGAAGAAGCAATTGATGAGCGAAATCCGCTACTAGAACGTTTAAAATTTTTAGCAATTTTCAGCTCAAATCTTGATGAATTTTTTATGGTTCGAGTCGCGGGTTTAAAAGATCAAGTAAAAGCTGGTTATAATCGACCAGAAAACAAGGCTGGACTTACCCCTAAACAACAATTAACACATATAGCGGAAAAAAATCATCGGTTGATTAGATTGCAAGATACCGTTTATACGAAAACACTTGTACCTCTTCTTTTCCATGAAGGATTTCAATTCTTATCGATCGATGAATGCAATGATGAACAGATACATTTTTTAAAAAAGCGATTCCAAAATTATATTTTTCCGGTTCTGACACCGATGGCCATTGATGCATACCGTCCTTTTCCGATGCTCTTAAATAAGAGTCTAAACCTTGCTGTCATTTTAAAAAAGCTTGGAAATGAGGAAGAAAAAGATCAATTAGCTATTGTCCAAGTACCTTCTGTTTTAACTCGTTTTATTAAACTTCCTACTCCTACAGGAGAAAAACAAAATGAGCAATTCATTTTACTTGAAAATGTAATTAGTCATTTTATAGGTGATTTATTTAGTGGATTTGTCGTCAAATCTGTGTCACCTTTTCGTATTACACGTAATGCAGATATGACGATCCATGAAGAAGGTGCACGTGACCTTCTTCGTGAAATTGAAAAAGAATTAAAAAAAAGAAAATGGGGAGCTGCTGTCCGCTTAGAAATGCAAGAAGATCAAATGAATCAAAATGTTCTCAACCTTCTATTAGATGTACTAGAGCTACATGAAAATGATGTATACTCCTTTAATGGACCATTAGATTTATCGTTCTTATTTAAACTTTACGGACAACTAGCTAAAGAACATGAGTATTTAGCTAACGAGACATTGATTCCGCAACCACCTGAGGATCTATTCGGAGAAGAGGATATTTTTCAAGCTATCTTAAAAAAAGACATCATTCTCCACCATCCATATGAGTCCTTTCAACCTGTTATAGATTTTATCGCACGGGCTGCTGATGATCCTGATGTCCTTGCTATTAAACAAACTCTTTATCGAGTTAGTGGAGATTCTCCGATTATTCATGCACTCGCCCAAGCTGCCGAAAATGGAAAACAAGTAACTGTACTTGTTGAATTAAAGGCACGTTTTGATGAAGAAAACAATATTCAATGGGCAAAAAAACTGGAGAAATCTGGGGTTCACGTTATTTACGGGATTACAGCTTTAAAAACCCATAGTAAGATAACTCTTATTGTCCGCCATCAGGATGATCAAGTCCAACGCTTTGTTCATTTAGGAACAGGAAATTATAATGATTCCACTGCTAAACTTTATACGGACATAGGCTTTCTAACTGCCAATGATCAATTTGGCATCGATGCAACGAATTTTTTTAATTATTTAAGTGGATACAGTGAAAAACCGCAGTGGTATCATCTGGCTACTGTCCCTTTTGAAATTAGAGAGAAATTTCTCAGCTTAATTGATCAAGAAATTAAAATTCATAAAAGAGGCTCTCAAGGACGCATAGTCGCTAAGATGAATTCTCTTACTGATAAACCGATTATTTTAAAGTTATATGAAGCTTCGCAAGTAGGAGTTCAAATTGATTTGATTGTCCGGGGAATTTGTTGTTTACGACCTGGAATTAAGGAAGTAAGTGAAAATATCAGGGTTATTAGCATCGTCGATCGCTTTTTAGAACATAGCAGAATTTTTTATTTTCACAATAATGGTGAGGAAAAGATTTATCTATCCTCTGCTGACTGGATGACGAGAAATATGGAAAAAAGAATTGAAATTCTGTTTCCTGTTATTAGCAAGAAAAATAAAAACCGGATCAAAGAAATTCTAACTATTACGCTTCAAGATAATACCAAAACTCGTCAACAAAATACTGATGGTAGTTACCAGTATATTGAAAGATCTTCACATGAACAGCCTATTCAGAGCCAACTACAATTTCACGAAATTGCATCGCGATTTACCGAAAGCGAAGAATAGCCTCCTTATTTATATACTCTAAAAAAACGAAGCTACGAAGCTTCGTTTTTTTAGACATTTATGATGCTTTCTGCACCTTCCTAGAACGCAGCCTTTTTGTAACAATTCCTTGTTTAGGTGAAAAGAAAAAAGCAAGGCCAAACAGCGTAGAAGCCACGAGTACTATAGAAGCACCTGATGCAACATCATATATAACGGAGTAATACATTCCGACAACTGCTGAAACGACTCCAAACATAGCAGACAACATAAGCATCACAGGTAAACGGTCAGTTAATAAATACGCGGTTGCTCCTGGTGTAATCAGCATTGCGACAACAAGGACAATTCCTACTGTCTTCAATGACGCAACTGTTACAAGTGATAGTAAAAGCATAAGCAAATAATGAATTAAGTGAACGGGAACACCAGTTGCCTTTGCCATAATTGGATCAAACGTACTCAACAACAAAGGACGATAGAAAATAACTATCATCAGTAGAACAAACGCACCAATTCCAACCGTAACGAATAAATCACTCCTAGAAACCGCAAGTACATTACCAAAAAGGATATGCCATAAATCGACCCCAGTTCCACGAAGACCAGTAATTAGCACAATTCCAAGGGCAAACGCTGCGGTGAACATAATTCCAATAGCAGAGTCATCTTTTATCCGGCTATTTTGAGAGACATATCCAATTGCAAGAGCTGTTAACACACCTGTAATCGTTGCCCCTACAAAGAAACTTGCTCCAATCATATAAGCAATGACAACGCCAGGTAACACAGCATGAGAAATGGCATCGCCCATAAGAGCCATTCCTCGTAAAATGATAAAACAACCAATCACCCCACAGATGATCCCGACTAATATTGCAGCGACTAAAGCTTGTTGCAAGTAAGTATAACGCATTACTTGATCAATAAACATTGAAATGTCACTCATTACTCACTCACCACCATCATGTTTTCATTGGAACCAACTAATGTAATACTTCCTCTATACGTCTTTGAGAGTATATCTGGTTGATATACCTCATTGACTTTCCCATATTCAATCAGTTCTTTGTTAATTAGTAAAAGTTCATCAAAATATTGTTCCACTTTACTTAAGTCATGGTGAACAACAAAAACAGTTTTTCCCATGTTTCTAATTTCTCTGAGCAAATTTATAATAATCTCCTCAGATGTTACATCAATTCCAACAAATGGTTCATCTAAAAAAAACATATCAGCGTGTTGTGCTAAAGCACGTGCAATAAATACCCTTTGCTGTTGCCCGCCCGATAATTCACCAATCTGACGTTTAGAAAAATCAATCATCCCTACCTTATCAAGTGATTCTGCGACGATTTCTTGATCTTTTTTCCCAGCTTTTTTATACCACGGAATATGAGCAAACCGCCCCATCATCACAACATCTTCAACCAAAACTGGAAAATCCCAATCGATCTGATTGCGCTGTGGTACGTAAGAAATCTGCTTTCTAACATTATTAACTTTTTCCCCTAAAACAGATACTTTTCCTTGTGCTTTCTCTAATCCAAGAATGGCTTTTATTAAAGTTGACTTGCCAGCTCCATTTGGTCCAACAATCCCGATTAACTTTCCTTTTTCTGCAGAAAAGCTAATATCTTTAATCGCTTGGTTACTTTCATAATAGACAGAAAGTGATTCAACTCGTAACACATTATCCAACACCTTCTCCTCCAATCTAATAAAAAATCCTTTAATGTTGCCATAACGCAACTTTTCCGTTATAAGAATCCCTCTTTTTTTTCTAAAGAGATGTACACTGTTATGTGAATATGCTGTAACTTAAGTATATTAAAGGCATTTAACATGAAGGGTTACAACATCATATGGCTATACAATGAAATAGGTGCAAATTTAGGACAGGGAATAAAAGTTTCCCTAAGTAAACTTTTATCTTTATCAATTATAATCTTTCTTCTCGCTCTTGTAAATGTTGTTATGAACATTCTTTTAACTGACCAATTAGAAAAAGACTAAAAAGCATCGAGTTAGGTAATGTTAAAAAATGATTCCACGCGAAAAAACCCGCTATAAATTTCTTATAGTGGGCGAATAGTCAATAAGCCAAATCCTTTTTAAAAGTTATTATCTAGACCCTATCAAGGACCCTCCTCAGTGATTTCCTAACGGCAAGGAAATGATCACATTTGTTCCAACATTATACGTACTATCTACCTGAAAACTGCCTCCATGATCCTCAATGATCTTCTTACATAATGGGATTCCAATCCCTGTCCCTCTCTCTTTTGTTGTAAAAAAAGGTTTTCCTAGTTGCTGTAAAACCGACTCAGACATCCCTTTTCCGTTATCTTTTACTTGAATGACATAATTCTCTTCTTGGACCGTTGTTTCTATTTTCAACATTCGATTCACATTGGATTCCCCATAAGCTTCAACAGAGTTACGTAATAAATTTAGCAAGACTTGTTTAATCATTGATTCGTTCACATAGACTGGCTTATCCGTATCACTTAATTCAAGATAAAACTCGACATCATGGAGAAGACATTCAGCTTTGATGATCTCCGTCAAGGAATCCATTATTTGAACGGGTGATTGCCATCTTCGGTCTAATTTTTTTCGTGAAACAGATAAGAAATCTTCAAGTATTCCATTCATACGATCCAATTCAGACATAATCGTATCATAATACTTTTGATGATCATTTGTTAGTTTTGCTAATTGCAGAAAGCCCTTTATAACAGATAAAGGGTTTCGCAATTCATGTGCAACCCCTGCAGCGATGTGAGAAACGGCTTCCATTTGATGGTGAAACGTGAGTAAGTTTTCAAATTGTTTTTGAAGCGATCGATCTTCATATATTACATACACGATTCCATCTTTGGGAAATGGAATGACTCGTACACGATACAAGATATCTTCATCTTCAAAATCCTGTTCTTGTTTACATTTGTTTCCAAACGCCTTTTGAATTAGATGCAAACTGAATGAAATAATAGGTTTCTGCATACTCAGTTCAACCAATGAATAAACATGCAAATCAGCTTCACTTATGTTGAGTATTTCTATGAAAGCGTTATTCCATTTTTCCATATGTAAGTTTTCATCAATTTTTAATAAAGGAACACCTAATTCCTCAATAAGAATGTGTTGCTCAATCATTTTTTCCTCCATGAGTGTCGATGATTGTATTGGCACAGGCTGGTTCATTAATGAATAATTTATTTTCCTCTTTGGGGCTATTTGTTTTTCTAGGTGCTTATTTTCCATAAGGCCCCACCCCCTCTTTTCAAACAGTGATATTTCTCTCGAGTTTTTCCCCTTTTATTTTAGGGTTCTCTCTCTTAATTCGATAAGACTAACAATATTTCCTTTTTTTTCTGCACATTTTCTTATTGAAGTCATACACTGTCATTATGATAAGGGATGAAGAGGGGTGCTTTCATGAATGCAATCATGCAACAACTTATCAACAATAAGATTAATTCATTAACAACAACAGAACTTTTAGATCTTGCGAGCCAACATAATATTAACATTAGTTCCAATCAAGCTGAAAAAGTAATTTCCATTTTACACTCTGAAAAAATTGATGTCGCGAATAAAGCACAAATCGAAAGGATGATACAACGTCTTCAAAACGAAGTAGATCCTTATGTTTCATCTGTCGTACAGCAATTGTTGCATCAGTTTAGCCAATACCTATAACAAAAAAGGCAAATAAATATCATAGAACAACCATCAAAAGGGTGACTCAAACGGTCGGTTAACAGCCCGAATTTGAGCCACCCCTCTTACGCTATAGAAGTATTTTTGAGCGTACTTCTTTATCAAACTCGCCATTAATAAGCATTTCAATTTCATGTTTATAAGGAGCTTTTTTATTCTTTTTATCTTCTCCAACAAAAGGAGTTTCAAGAATTTTAGGCACCTCGCCCAGTTGTGGATGATGAACTATATAATGGAGAGCCTTATAGCCTATATGTCCAAACCCAATATTCTCATGACGGTCTTTAGCAGCTCCACGCTCATTTTTACTATCATTTATATGCAATACTTTTAGACGGTCTATTCCAATGATTCGATCAAACGAATCAAGGACACTATCAAAATCAGAAACAATATCATAGCCAGCGTCATGTGTATGACATGTATCAAAACATATTGAAAGACGTTCATTGTGAGTGACACCGTCAATAATAGCAGCTAGTTCTTCAAACGTTCTGCCGCATTCTGAACCCTTCCCTGCCATTGTCTCAAGAGCTATTTGCACGTCATGTTTTTCTTCAAACACTTCGTTCAACCCTTCAATAATTTTTTCGATTCCAGCTCCAGCACCTGCGCCAACATGAGCACCAGGATGCAAAACGATTTGTTTTGCACCCAGAGATTCAGTTCTTTGAATTTCTGATCGTAAAAAGCGAACTCCTAATTCAAATGTCTCTGGCTTAGTTGTGTTTGCAATATTAATAATGTAGGGAGCATGGACAACAATGTCCATCATCCCATTCTCTTTCATATGGGAAATTCCAGCTTCAATATTTAATTCCTCAATCGCCTTACGTCTTGTGTTCTGTGGAGCTCCTGTATAGATCATAAATGTATTCGCTCCATAAGAAGCAGCTTCTTCACTGGATCCAAGAAGCATTTTTTTCCCACTCATTGATACATGTGAACCTAATTTAAGCGTCATTTTCCCCTCTCCCTTTTAGAGCGTGTTCAAAAAGTAGCTTGCAATGGCTTAAAACCATGCAATGGCTTCACTCATTGCCGTGTGAGTCTGTTCAAAAAAGGACAATGTCCGAGGCTACTGAAAAAGTTAGGTTTTGCCTTTTTCAGTAGCCTCCAATGTCCCTCCTTTTTAAAAGACTCTTTTACCATTACTTTTTCTTCCGTCTTTGTCTTTGTTCTTCTTTTGCTTGTTTAAAACGAGCTTTTTTCTTATAAGCTGGCTTTACTTTTTTGCTCTTAGCTACAGCCTTGCCACCAGTTCGCTTCTGCTCTTTTGGCTTAGTCGTAGTCTTAATGCTTGTTTCTATAGAGCGAGATGTTTTTTTCTTTCCTGGTACACCAAGTGGCGCACGGTCAAGCTTTACCCATTCCCCTTGCTTGAAATCATAATACGTAAATTTAACTCCACGCTTTAATAATTTTTCAATTGCTTGCTGATCATGGTCTTCATAGATCGTAAACGCAATTCCGTCTAGTCCAGCACGCGCTGTCCGGCCGACACGATGAATGTAAAAATCTAAGTCTTTTGGCAATCCATAATTAATAATATGGGTTACACCTTTAACATCGATCCCACGTGCTGCTAGATCAGTAGCAACAAGATATTGTACCTTCACTTCTTTAACAAGTTTCATCACTTGCCTGCGTTGTCTAGGTTGTAAGCCACCATGTAGACGTTCTACATTCAAGCCTGCTCCATGCATTGCATCGGCAACTTCATCGGCTTGCTCTTTCGTGTTCGTAAACACAATTGCTAAATATGGATTAATGGATTTAGCAAGTTCAACAATAAATTTGATCTTTTCACGATGTCTAAGTGGGATAATACGGTGTTCTATGTTAATTGCTGTTACATGCTTAGGTTCGACTTGTACATGGCGAGGATCCGTCATATACTTTTTCAAAAATGGTTGAAGTTTTTCAGGAATAGTAGCAGAGAAAACCATCATTTGTAACGATTCAGCCATTCTTGATGCGACCTTATCGACATCGGCAATAAAGCCCATATCTAGCATCTGATCTGCTTCATCTACAACAAGCATCGTTGCTGTATATACTTGAAGTGCTTTTTCCTCAATTAAATCTGCCATCCGTCCCGCAGTTCCAACAACAATTTGGGGCTGTACTTTCAAACTATCAATTGCACGAGCACGGTCTGTACCACCTACTAAAAGCTTTGCTTGTATCTGCTCATCTTCTGGACAAAAGTCTAGAAGTTTTTTTAGTTCATCAAATAACTGCCCAGCTAGTTCACGTGTAGGTGCAGTAATAACAGCTTGTACTTCGTGAGTATTAGGGTCAATCTTATCTAAAATAGGCAATAAAAAAGAAAGAGTCTTCCCTGTACCTGTCTGTGACTGACCAATCACATCTCTCCCATTATGAATCGCTGGTATTAACCTCTCTTGTATATCTGTCGGTAAAGTAAATCCTTGACTACTAAGTGCTTCAATAAGAAAAGGCTTAAGCTCAAACCTCTTAAAATTTTCTGATTTCATATAAATTCCAACTTCCTTCTGAATTCCTTCTTGTAATACTTCATTTTATCATACTTTGTCGAATTAGAGAAACTTGGCTTCCGCCAGACCCTAGGAAATATCATTTCTTTCTCCACTCACTCTCAATCGAAGAGTGGACTCAGGCGGAAGCCTTTGTTTTTCTTACCTACTTACCTCAAAGCTCTCTCTTTTAAAATCGTCTACACCTAGCCAGAACAGCCTCTTACATGAAAATAACTCACTTTCACCTTTTCTTAATTCTTAAGATGCATTTCTCACCGCATTTTGTACATATGCATATATTTATATGAGTAACCATTTGTTCAGTTTGTTTTTCACTACTTTTATTCTTGCCAAAAATAGTAAGTAGTACACTTTTTAAAATAGATTACTTCAAGAAAAGGAGAGGTAAGAATGCAACCATTTTTCGGCCCACCCTTTGGTTCTATTCCGATGCAAACACCCGTACCAATGCATGGGGGATTTATGTCTCATGCAGCTAATATGATGCCTCATGCCGGCTCCCAAGCGTTTCATCCAATGGCTGGAGCAGGAACACAAGCATTAAGAGGAGGAGGTCTTCTCTCAAGATTATTCGGATTAGGAGGAGGTGCAACACAGGCTACAGGCTCCTCTATGATGGGGGGATTTCCAACAGCGGCTGCCTCAGGCGGTATAAATTTAACAACGATCTTATCAAATGCTCAGAGAGTTTTAGGATTAACTCAGCAAGTCGTACCTATGATTCAGCAGTATGGTCCACTTATTCGGAATGCACCGACAATATGGAGGATTATGAGAAGTAATGATTCCACTGGAGATGAAAACTTTGAACCTGCCAATACTGTTGAACTATCATCGATTGACGCAAATGAAAACGCCAATATGTCAACAGATGTCAGGCAAGAAACAAACTCTTCTAGTGATTCTAAAATAGAGGCAACTTTACTAAAGCCCAAAACAATCCAAGGGATTCCCGCACCAAAATTGTATATATAAGGTAATAAAAGATAAACTATTTATAAACAGACTATATTTCACACATTTCACACATTTTTTATTGACAAGAATCGCACATTGATAGTAAAATTTACTTTTGAATTTTTTCGTGTTATAATATGGTTACTACTCGATTGGAGGAATGCCCATGTTTAAAGTTGGTGACCACGTTGTCTATCCTTATCACGGTGCAGGAACAATTCAAGATATTGAAGAAAAGGATGTATTAGGAGAAACTCACTCCTATTTTATTCTTAATTTCCCGCTCGTTGATGTGAAGCTTATGCTTCCAGAAAGTAAGATTAATGATTCTGGCTTGCGTAAAGTTATAGACCAATCAGAGTTAGATTCACTTGTAGACGCTCTTCAAAACGGACCAGATATCCCGCCTTCTACAAGTCATTTCTCTCGCGAAACCGAAAACCTCTTAAAGAGTGGAAGTATTATTGACGCTGCTCATCTTATTTCATCTCTTTCAAGAAAGCAAACGGAACGGGCAAACGGCCTCCATATTCAAGACCGTAATCACTTACAAAAAGCTCGCCAAATGATTGCTAGTGAGCTGGTCCTCGTGAATGATATGACTGAGGAGCAAGCTTATGAATTCATTGATGATGCACTTATAGAGTTAAAAGAAGCATAAGCATTGTCACGTGAAAGAATCTCCATTATACTATATAGCAGGAAAACAAGGCTGTCTCAAAAACAACATTCTGTCTCCCACGTGATGGCGAGGCGGAATCATTATGAGACAGCCTACTGTTGTTTTCTTACAATTTTTGAACTACTCGTCTATAATTCATAAGATGGATCTTACTATAGGAGGCTTTTCATGAATGTAAAGAAGATTTCTCCAAGAGGATATTGCTACGGAGTTGTCGATGCAATGGTACTTGCAAGACAAGCTGCCGCTAACTTGGACTTGCCAAGACCGATTTATATTTTAGGAATGATTGTTCACAACAAACACGTTACTGATGCATTTGAGGAAGATGGAATCATTTCTCTTGACGGACCGAATCGAGTTGAGATCCTGGAGCAAGTAGATAAAGGAACAGTGATCTTTACAGCCCATGGCGTGTCTCCAGAGGTTCGGAAACTTGCAAAAGAAAAAGGACTTACTGTCGTCGATGCTACTTGTCCTGATGTTACTCGTACCCATGATCTAATTCGCGAGCAAGTAGCAAATGGCTATGAAATCATTTACGTAGGAAAAAAAGGGCATCCCGAACCTGAAGGGGCTATTGGGGTTGCACCTGATTCTGTACACCTTGTTGAATCTGTTAAAGATGTGAAAAATTTAACCATAAAAACAGAGAAAATCATTATTACGAATCAAACAACAATGAGTCAGTGGGATGTTAGTGACATCATGAAAAAAGCAATGGAAGTATACCCAAGTGCAGAGGTTCATAATGAAATTTGCCTTGCGACTCAAGTACGTCAAGAAGCAGTCGCAGAGCAAGCAAAAGAATGCGATCTCGTTATTGTAGTTGGAGATCCGAAAAGCAATAACTCAAATCGTCTTGCTCAAGTGTCTGAACAAATTGCAGATACAAAAGCTTATCGCATAGGAGATATTTCGGAATTGAAGCAAGAATGGTTTAAGAATATTAAAACTGTTGGCGTCACTTCAGGAGCGTCTACACCAACTCCAATTACGAAGGAAGTCATTTCCTTTTTAGAGAAGTATGAACCGGAAAATGAGTCTAGCTGGAATCCTGAACGCAAAGTGATCCTTCAAAAAATCTTACCAAAAGTTAAAACGAAGAACCAATAAAAGGAGGCTACTGAAAAAGGTCGGTTTTCACCTTTTTCAGCGGCCTCCTAAAAGGTGGCTTTTTACGCGGAGAAGAAAACCACTTCTCCTTTATACAAATTGGAAGGGATCGGTGTTTAGGTTTGAAGCTACAACGGTTGTTTGGAAGTTATTTGATTCTAGGTATTGTTCAAAAAATGCCTTTACCCCATTTTTCATAATTTTTTCAACATTGTGACCAGGATCAATGATATTTAAACCATCCATCATTGCATCATGGGCAACATGGTAATAGACATCACCCGTTACGATGACATCAGCTCCTTTAAATATCGCATCCTTTATATATTTATTTCCATCACCGCCAAGTACCGCTACTTTTTGTACCTCTGTCGTTAAATCTCCAACAACACGAGCTCCATTTACATCAAACGCTTGTTTTACCTGTTCTGCAAAATCAGCAAGTTTCATGCTTTGTTCAAGCTTCCCAATTCGGCCAAGGCCTACTACTTCTCCTTTATTATCAAGAGGATACACATCATATGCCGGCTCTTCATAAGGATGAGCTTTCATAATGGCTTGGATCACTTTATTCTGAAGATAACTCGGGATAATCGTTTCTACTTTGATCTCATCAACAAATTCTAAAGCCCCTTGTTTCCCAATAAACGGATTCGTCCCTTCTTCTGGCATGAAGGTCCCTTGTCCTTTGCTATTAAATGTACAATGACTATAATTGCCTATATGTCCTGCACCAGCAATATTCATCGCTTCTCTTACTGGTTCAATATGAGTTTCTGGAACAAACACAACAATCTTCTTTAATGAACGTGTCTGAGTTGGCGATAGAACCTCTATATTTTGTAGGTGAAGTGCTTCAGCCATCATATCGTTTACTCCACCTTTTGCAACATCTAGGTTCGTATGAGCAGCATAAATCGTAATATCATGCTTAATCGCTTTAGCTACTATTCTTCCGTGAGGGGATGTAACATCAATCTTTTTCAATGGACGAAACAAAAGGGGGTGATGTGCAACAATTAAATCCACTTCACTGTCTATCGCTTCATCTATTACCCCTTCTAAGACATCTAATGCAATCATAACTTTTTTTATTGGTTTGTTTAACGTCCCAATCATCAAGCCATTTTTGTCACCCTCAACGGCTAGAGATTTAGGTGACCACGTTTCAAAGTGTTGAATAAGTGCTTGACCATTTATTAACTTTGACATTCCAATACCTCCTCTACCATTTTTATTTGATTTAATAAATCTTTACGCTTTTGCTCGACTTGTTCATTTGTAGTTGCTTTTTCAAACTCAGTTACAATTCTTTTCCAATTAACTAATTCACAATTCCACTTTTTTTTGAAAGTACTGTTGCACTCCTTCATTAAAAAAGGGCCTAATAAAAGCTTTTGTTCACTATTTTCTTGGTACAAATCCGAATCATCCCCCCGGTGTGCAACAAGGATCTCATAGATTTTCTCATCCTCCTCTAGAATGTCTTCTGAAATTAATGACCAACTATTATTTCTAAGCCATTTTCGGATGAGATCTGCTGAAACATTCGGTTGAAGAATAAGAGTTGTTACTCCTTCTAGCTTCTCCTTCCCTTCATCAAGAATGGTGGCAATCAATCCACCGCCCATCCCCGCAATCGTAATTGTATTTACTTCTCCCTTTTCAAGAACCTTAAGACCATTGCCTTTTCTTACTTCGATACGATCCTTTAACCCTACTTTGATTACTTGCTTCAAAGCGGACTGAAACGGACCTTCATTCACTTCCCCTGCAATCGCACTCAATTCTGGATCTTGTAAGCATAAATAACAAGGTAAATATGCATGGTCAGAACCGATATCCGCTACTCTAGCCCCTTTTGGTACATAAGTTGCAACCTGTACTAACCTCTCAGATAACTGCCTTTCATTCATCAAATCACCTTTTATGTATAATTTTAATAAACCCAAAACTCTCGCCTTCCCTAGTTCAGTGGAGACCTTCGTTTTCTTTTCTCTTTATTTTACCCTCTCTCACCGAGAATAACTTCTACTACTATTATATAGAAAAGACGAGAGCTCAATTACACACTCTCGTCTTAATATTTATTCAGATTCTGCTAATAAGTATTGGGCAATGGCATCTGCTTCAACGTCATTTAAGTTCGAAACTGCTGGCATATTACCGATACCACCCGTAATGATATCAGCTATTTCTTCTACAGAATATTTGCCATCAAGCCCCGTTAAAGCTGGACCTGCTCCACCACTAAGGTCGCCACCGTGACAACCAATACATGACTGCTGTGCGAGTTCTTGACCAGCTGTAACAGGATCATCAAACTCCGTTACTTCTTCAGCTTCATCTGCATCATCTGCATTCATTTCTGCACGTTGGTCTAGTCCAACAAATGAAAGCACGACCATCAGCAAAATACCAATAATGGCTGTGATCGCAAATGGTAAAAGTGGTCTTCCTTTCATCGTCATATCCTCCTTTAAGTATTATCGGATCACACATATCGTCAAACAAGTATGTAGACGCTTTAAAGATTTCCTTTTCATTCTACTTGAATTTGTTCACAAAGAAAAGCGATTCCTACTACTTTTGCTTTTTTTGTCACTCTTTTATCTACCTTAGCATTAAGTAAAGCAAATATAGCAACCCTATCGTTCCTGCTACTATAAAGATACGATTAGACCATTTCCAGCCTGCTAATAACCATGCTATACAATGCAAGATAGAAAAAACATTATAGATATTGAATGCCCATTTGAGACAACCAACACTATTTGAATGGTTAAAAGAAAAAGAGTGAGTGCAACATTCATATAATATATAGACGATAGTATTGATTTCACTGTTCTAGTTGCAATTAAAAACATAGCTATAGTAAATAAAACGACTATTGCGATTTGCATTATTAAAGAAAAATCAGTAAAATAAATGACAAGAACTGCTAAAACAAACAAAGATTGGACCATTATAAAAGTAAGGAGAGAATACCCATTAAGCAATAAAGGTTGGTTTCTTTTTTTCTCTTCAGTGACTTGCTCTCCTTCCGTATACAATGTAAGCAAGAAATCACAATAATAATTCGGTAATAGTTTGGACTGTTTCCAATATTTTATTTCTTTAATAATTGTTTCTTTTCTTTTCTCATCCATTTCATTCCTCCCGCCAGCAATCATGACAGAATATGAGCAAGTTAAAAGGCCTGATTCCTAACAACCAATCTAGTAGATATTTAATGAAATACCTACTACATGTTTTCGGCAACCAGACCTAATTAATTTATGAAACGATCAACTGTCCTCTGTTTTTACTATTTGACTTTAGTAATTACTCAAGAAAATCCTTCAAACGTTTACTGCGACTTGGGTGCCGAAGCTTACGTAATGCTTTCGCTTCAATTTGACGAATACGCTCACGTGTAACACCAAACACTTTTCCGACTTCTTCTAGTGTTCTTGTACGACCATCATCTAAACCAAAACGAAGACGCAAGACATTCTCTTCTCGATCGGTTAACGTATCTAATACATCTTCTAGTTGTTCTTTCAATAATTCGTATGCTGCTGCATCAGAAGGAGCTAGCGCCTCCTGGTCTTCAATAAAATCACCTAAATGAGAATCATCCTCTTCCCCAATAGGCGTTTCTAACGATACGGGTTCTTGAGCAATCTTCAGAATTTCTCTAACTTTATCAGGTGTTAACTCCATCTCTTGCGCTACTTCCTCAGGTGTAGGTTCGCGACCGAAGTCTTGAAGAAGCTGACGTTGAACACGAATCAACTTATTAATCGTTTCGACCATGTGAACAGGGATCCGAATCGTTCTAGCTTGGTCAGCAATGGCACGTGTAATCGCCTGCCTGATCCACCAAGTAGCATAGGTACTGAATTTATATCCTTTTTCATAGTCGAACTTTTCAACAGCCTTAATAAGTCCCATATTGCCTTCTTGAATTAAGTCAAGAAATAGCATTCCACGACCAACATAGCGTTTTGCAATTGATACAACTAGACGTAAATTAGCTTCAGCTAATCTTCTTTTTGCTTCTTCATCACCTTGCTCAATACGTTTGGCAAGCTCTATTTCTTCTTCAGCCGAAAGAAGGGGCACACGACCAATTTCTTTTAAGTACATTCTAACAGGATCATTTATTTTTATTCCTGGTGGCACACTTAAATCATTTAGGTCAAACTCTTCTTCATCTTTTGCAGCTTGCTGGAGATTCGGGACAACATCGTCCGTCTCATTCAAAATTTCGACTCCCTGTTCTCCCAGGTATTCAAAAAACTCATCCATTTGATCGGAATCTTGATCAAATGCTGCAAGTTTTTCTGTGATCTCAGCATAGGTAAGTACCCCACGCTTTTTACCCGTCTCTACTAATTGTTCTTTCACTTGATCGATAGACAATTCACCTTCCGCTAGTGGGCGTAATGGTTTATCTGCCATTCGATCCCCTCCTTCCATTGTTCACAACCAAAGCACCTTGCCATTTTATGTTACTGAAGCTCTTGTTTCATACGATTAATCTCCATCAAAAGCTTTGCTGCTTCTAAAGGATTTTGCTCGCGCTTCATCTCTAATTCTTTTTGTTGTATTTGTACCCGCTTTGGATAAGTTTCAATCAGATTCATATAATCGAGCAATTCTTGTTCTTGATATTCTTCATTTAACGAGAGCATAGCAAGTTCAGTCGCAATTCTCAAAAGTTTCTCATCCTGCAAACCTTGAACAAATTGACTTGGGTTTGCCACGTGCCCCTCTCCATAATAACTAAAAAGGTAAGCAGCTAACGCCTGATGTTCATCAACATTAAACTCTCCACCAATTCGCTCTTGTACAAGTTCTGCTATATCAACGTCTCTCATCATATGAGCGAGTAAAAAACGCTCTGCGTTTTGATAAGCTGGTAATAGCCTTTTTGCCTCAATAGACTTTCGTATAGGTACTCGTTTATCAGTAGATGTAGATTGATAAGGCTCTTGTTTCCGATTCGCTCGAAAAATTTGGTATTGCTCTTGTTTCAACGCATCAAGAGAGAGAGAAAACTCATCGGCTAATTGTCTGAGATAATGGTCTCGCTCAACAGCTCGTGATAACGTTGAGATCTCAGTCAAAACCTCCTCAATGTAACTCATTCTCTCTGCTTCATTTTGCATGTTCTTTCCTCTACGCAAATACCGCATTTTGAAAGACATCAAGGTTAAGCTGGCCCCTATTACATCCGATTTAAAGCGATCAGCACCGTATGTACGAATATAGTCATCGGGGTCAAGCCCATCAGGCATCTGTGCAACTTTCACAATACAGCCAACTTGCTCAAGTATAGATGCAGACCTGAAAGCAGCCTTCGTCCCTGCTTTATCTGAGTCATAACATATTGTTACCGTTTCTGCATTACGTCTTATCACTCGAGCTTGATCTTCTGTTAAAGCTGTACCAAGCGTAGCAATTGTATTGGACAGTCCCGCCCCCCATGCTGCAATCACGTCTATATATCCTTCAAATAAAACAGCCGATCCCTCTTTACGGATTGATGGTCTAGCTAGATGAAGTCCATAAAGTGTCTTGCCTTTATGAAAGATTGGTGAATCAGAGCTGTTTAGGTATTTAGGCTTTTCATCAGAAATCGTCCTTCCACCGAAAGCAATAACATTCCCTTGCCCATCCCAAATAGGAAACATCAATCTGTTTCGAAAGCGGTCAAAATACCCATCTTTTGATTCACGTTCTCCAATTAGACTTGCCTTCACCATTTCGTCTAGTGAAAAATTACGTTTATTTAATACCGTTACGAGAGCATCCCAACGATCAGGAGCAAAACCAATTTGAAAGTGTTCAAGTTGCTCTTTTGTAAAGGCGCGGTCTTTTACATAAGTTCGCCCCTCTGACCCTTGCTCTGTCAACGTTAGAACATGATAATACAGTTTTGCAGCTAACTCATGTGCAGACCTCATGATTTCTTGTGGTCCCACAGAAGTTTCATGAACTGTTACTTCAGGAAGTTCAATATTCGCTCTACCACCAAGTTTCTTAACTGATTCAACAAACGATAATCCTTCAAGTTCCATCAAAAAAGAAAAAACATTTCCACCCGCACCACACCCAAAACAATGATAAAGCTGCTTTTCTGGTGATACAGAGAACGAAGGTGATTTTTCACCGTGAAAGGGGCATAATCCAATATACTGTCGACCTTGCTTTTTTAGTTGTACAAAATCACTAATTACTTCGACAATATCTGATGAGCGCCTAATAAGCTCAACCTTTTCATCCGGTATCCGATTGCTCATTGTGTCATCACCATTCTTAAAATCATACCAATTTCTCTATAAATTCGAGCTTTTTTGCTATGTTCCTTCTTTTTCCGCAATAATTTTTGTGAACTGTTCAATAAATTTCAAACGGTCAACTTGTCGAAAAGGTTTTGGACCTTTCGTTTTCTCACCCATTCTCCTTTGTTTTTGAGAAAAATAACGAGCGTCCAACATTTGTAACATTGTATCTTCTTGATAAACAACTCCACGAGGAGATAATGCCAGTACTCCTTTTGAAAGTAGTATTGATGCAAGCGCATGATCTTGAGTTACACATACATCCCCTTTATGCACTTTATTCATCAAATATAAGTCGACAGCCTCTTTTTCGTTATCCACAGTTACAACTTTAGCAATGCGCGGTAACGTCAAAGTATGGGCATATGATGATACAAATATCATCTCTACCTTGTGCTGTTTACAAATTTCTACGATCTCATCTTTTACTGGACAAGCATCAGCATCAACATAAATGGTTCGTAATGAAGGATTCATAATAGTTGAATTCAACATTCCCTTCCAAATTCCTGCTATCATTTTAAAGAATTTCGTAGATATTTGTCGAACGAAACGCATTCAAGATGCTTCGTTTTTTTATCCCTTACTATCATTACCAAAAAACGAAGAAAAAGTCTTGACTTTTAAAATTTATTTGTTCTTTTTTTCTTTATGACTAAAAAGTCAAATCTTTTAGAATCACAATTCTCTATTATACGCAACTTTCACTATTTTGACTAGTTAAAACTTAAAGAAGTTTATCAAAACCAAAGGCCTGACCCTTAGAGCAATTTTATGGCGGATACGAAATGATCTCGCCACAATATCATGCATTGCTTAGTTGGGGTCAGACCTCTTTTTAAGGAAATCCTCTTTTAAACGTATACGTATTTGAGGTTATACCCCAAAAATGAAATGGCTTTTTTGCACAACCTCAAATTCCATTATTTTTTTGAAAACATACTGGAAATAAGGTTTGCAGTTTCTTCTACCGCTTTATTCGATACATCAATAACAGGACAGCCTATACGTTGCATTATTTTTTCCGAATAAGCTAGCTCTTCTTTAATTCGATCTAAATTCGCATAATTAGCCTGCGCTTTTAGTCCGAGTGCTTTCAATCGTTCAGCACGGATATCATTTAATTTCTCCGGACTAATCTTTAAACCTACACATTTCTTTGGTGTAATATGAAACAATTCTTTTGGCGGTTCAACTTCTGGTACTAGAGGAACGTTGGCAACTTTCAAACGCTTATGAGCTAAATATTGCGAAAGAGGGGTTTTCGATGTTCGTGACACGCCAATAAGCACGATATCCGCTCGAATAATTCCTCTTGGGTCACGACCGTCGTCGTACTTTACCGCAAATTCAATCGCTTCTACTTTTCGAAAATAATCCTCATCTAGACGATAAATAAGTCCGGGCTCATAGCGCGGCGCTTTCTTTGTAAGCGTACCAATCTTTTCAAGCATTGGTCCGATTATATCAACCGTTTCAACACCAGCATCACTAGCAAGCGTTAACAAATGTTGCTTTATTTCTGGAACTACTAGAGTGAAGGCGATTAAAGCATGTACTTTTTCAGCTAAAATGATTACTTCTTCAATTGTTTCTTTATCTTCAACATATGGGATCCTTCTTACTTCAAGACCCGCACTACTGAATTGACTCGCGGCTGCCTTTACAACAAGTTCAGCCGTTTCCCCTACTGAATCTGAAACGACATAGACAACCGGACGTTGCTTAATTTCTTCCATCATGACCTCCCTCTCCTTCTCTTTCCTTTAAAGTATGTTCAAAAAAAGTTCTAAAGGGTGATGCAAGAGCTTCACTCGCTACGCTCACTATGAGAAAACAATTATAAAAAGTGTGAGACACTTCTTACACCAATTGTAGCGATTTCGCTCATTGCGTCTGAGTTCGTTCAAAAAGAGTAAGAAGCGACCTTTTTAAACGAACTCTATATAATTTCGTCGTTCGCTAAGTCAACTAGTAGTGCGGTTATGTTTGTTTTTGTTATTCGTCCAACAACTTCATAACCTGATCCGTAGTCGACTTCTATCACAATGGGAAGACCATCTATTTGTTTATCAATTAATTTATTGGCAACTTCAATGATTAAATCATCCTGCTTACATACCGTAATATTGGGCATTCGTGTCATAATAATACTCACAGGAACCGTTTCTAACGTTTGTTTGCCAAGGCTTGCTCGTAAAAGGTCTTTTCTTGAAAGCACTCCTACTAATGTAGTTTGTTGATCAACCACAAATAACGTTCCAACATCTTCAAGAAACATCGTACAGATAGCATCATAAACGGAAGCAGAATGCTGTACAACGACTGGCCTTGATTGATAATCATTTACCGTAATGTGCTTCACTTTATCAGCTAGCAGTTGAGTTCCTGACTTTCCAGTGTAGAAATACCCGACACGCGGTCTAGCATCTAAAAAGCCTGACATAGTCAATATAGCTAAGTCTGGTCGAAGCGTTGCTCTAGTAAGTGAGAGTCGTTCAGCTATTTGCTCTCCCGTAATAGGACCACTTTCCTTAACAATCTCTATAATTTGTTCTTGCCTGCTTGTAAGTTTGATTGGTTTCACCATCCTTAGCACATAAAAATGCCACACTAATATAAAATTATTATATACGAATGAAAGCCTTTATGAAAGAAATAACAGGTTGAAACCAACCTCATTCATATTTTCAAGCAAAAACAATCGATTGAAAGTGAGCAAACGAACGAATGACTTCTGAAAGTTCTCGCATGAGGTATAACCGATTAGCTCGTATTGTTTTATCCTCAGTCATTACCATGATGTGATCAAAATATTGATTGATCACTGGTTCAGAACTAGCTAGTACCTCGAATGCTTGCTTTGCATCTCCTTGACTCAAAGCTTCCCTTACAGAGTTCTTCACTTCCTTATAGTGAGTATACAGTGCCTGTTCCTCATCCTTTTCGAATAAGGTTGGGTCAATTGTTCCTTCTCCTTCAGCTTTCTTAGCTATATTTGTCACACGACTTAGCGCCTCAACCACTTTTTTGAAAGACGGATCATCATGCTTTTCCGTTAGAATTTGCGTTTTCTTAATTAAAGTTGGCACATGACCAATTTCATTACTCAACACGGAATCAATGATATCATATTGAACCCCTTGTTCTTGAAGAAGTGCCCTAACACGTAATGTAAAGAATTCAATAAGCTCTTTCTCAATCTCATCATACTCACGTTTTAATAGCTGTCGCCGATTGGCAACATCCAAACTGCTTTTGATTAATTCCTCTAGATTCACATCAAGTTTGTGGTCATTAACCATTTGTACAACCCCTGCTGCTTGTCTTCTTAATGCATACGGGTCTTGTGATCCCGTTGGAATTAACCCAATAGCAAAACACGTTACAATCGTATCGAGTTTCTCTGAGATACTCACAACGGTACCTGCCAACGTCGTAGGACTATGATCTCCTGCAAAGCGAGGTTGATAATGCTCATAAATACCCTTAGTGACTGCCTTATCCTCACCAGCTAATTCTGCATACACTTCTCCCATTCTTCCTTGTAATTCAGGGAACTCGTTTACCATTTGTGTGACTAGGTCAAACTTACAAATTTCCGCTATACGATCAGCTGTTTTTGCCGTACTTGAGTCAACAGAAAGCTTGAGACCTACTGTTTTCACCAAATCCCTCACACGTCTAACTTTATCACCAATTGAGCCAAGCTCTTCGTGATAAACAATTTGTTCTAACCTTTGAAGTGCGTTATCAATACTTACTTTTTGATCTTCTCTGTAGAAAAATGCAGCGTCTGATAAACGAGCTCTGAGTACTTTTTCATTCCCTTTGGAAACATTGTCTAAATGTTGATGATCACCGTTACGGACCGTAATAAAATAAGGAAGTAGCTCTCCTTCTTTATTCTCAACTGGGAAATATCTTTGATGTTCCTTCATCGATGTAATTAGCACTTCTTTAGGTAATGTTAAAAAGTCTTCGTCAAAGCTACCCGAAAGCGCTGTTGGATATTCAACTAGATTATTTACTTCTTCTAGCAATTCTTCATCAATTGGAACAATCCAGCCCTTTCCCTCCGTCATTGATTCAATTTGATTTCTGATTGCTCTTTTTCTTTCATCCTGGTTTGCAATTACATACTCACCGAGTAACGAAACAACATATTCACTTGGTTCTGTAATTTCAATCTCTTTACCAAGAAAACGGTGGCCGTATGTAGTTGAACTTGTTTCGATCGATGTAATTGAAAACGGGACGACTTCTTTTCCAAACAATGCGACAAGCCATCTGATCGGGCGAGCAAATCGTAAATCATTGCTACCCCAGCGCATGTTCTTAGGGAAATGTAGGGAAGTAATGATATCCTTCATCTTCGGAAGAAGCTCAACGGTTTTCTGACCTTGAATAAACTTTTTCGCATGGATATATTCCACACCTTTTACTTCTTTAAAAAATAGGTCCTCGGTTGTTACGCCTTGTCCACGCGCAAATCCTTGAGCTGCCTTTGTCCAATTTCCTTCTTCATCATACGCAATTTTTTTAGCTGGACCTTTTGCTACTTCACTAATATCAGGCTGACTCTCATGTAGTCCCTCAATTAAAATTGCCAGTCGTCGTGGTGTTGCGAATGTACGGATATCGGCAAATTCTAAACGCTCTTCAGCTAACCAAGATTTTATTTTATCTTTTAGTTGATTAACAGATGTCGTAACAAAACGCGCAGGTAATTCTTCTAAGCCAATTTCTAATAGAAAGTCTCTATTACTCATTGTCTTTTCCCTCCTTTTTCTTTAACATTGGGAAGCCTAGTCTCTCGCGCTCATCATAATACAGCCTTGCTGCAGCACGAGCCAAGTTTCTTACACGACCAATATACCCCGTACGTTCCGTGACAGAGATGGCACCTCTAGCATCAAGTAAGTTAAACGTGTGAGAACACTTCAGGATATAATCATAAGCTGGGAACACCAATCCCTCATCTAATGCACGCTTTGCCTCTTGCTCGTAAGTACCGAAAAGAGAGAACAACATTTGACTATCTGATACTTCAAAGGTGTATTTTGAATGCTCATATTCTGGTTGTTTAAAAATATCACCATACGTAAATCCTTCGACCCATTCCAGATCAAAAACATTTTCCTTATCTTGGATATAGGATGCAAGACGTTCTAGCCCGTACGTAATTTCTGCAGCAACTGGATTCGCTTCTAGCCCGCCTACTTGTTGGAAATATGTAAACTGTGTAATTTCCATTCCATCAAGCCACACTTCCCAACCTAAACCAGCACACCCAAGAGTAGGATTCTCCCAGTTATCTTCAACAAAACGAATATCATGCTTGAGTGGATTTATCCCAAGTGCCTCTAAACTTTTTAAATACAGCTCTTGAATATTAATTGGTGATGGCTTCATGATGACCTGAAACTGATGATGCTGATAAAGACGATTAGGATTTTCACCATATCTCCCATCTGCCGGACGACGAGACGGCTCAACATAGGCAACATTCCAAGGTTCGGGTCCGATTGTACGTAAAAGCGTAAATGGACTCATCGTCCCTGCTCCTTTTTCTGTGTCATAAGCCTGCATAATCATACAATTTTGCTTCGCCCAATATTCTTGTAAGGTCAAAATCATATTTTGGACATTCACTTATTATTTCCTCCTCATTTGTTATATGATGACTACGTTTATTCGGAAAGAAAAAAAGCTCTCGTCTCTATGTCGATCGACATAGGGACGAGAGCTTTTCCCGCGGTTCCACCCTAATTATTAAAATCAATAAGTAAAAGACATTGACTTTAATCACTTTCTCCGAATGTACTCCGGAACGCCTTCCTTATCTTCTTAAGCCCTAGCTCACACCACCCTAGGTTCGCTTTCTTACGAGAGGATAAGTACTATTTTCCATCCATGCACCATATAGTATTACTAGCATCATACTAAAAAATGAACGATCGTGTCAATACAGCAAAAATAGAAAAATCAGATCACGTTCTTACTAGGTTAAAAAGCAGAGAAACTTATTCTCAGCTTTCCAACTACAACGATAACTTTAATTCAAAATCTCTATACGTTTTTACCATCTTTAAAATTACCCAACCGTTCCATTTGTTCCAGAAACCGTTTTGATTTCAAACTTAAGCCAGAGTATTCATCATAATAAGCTGAAATAACTTCTTTTAACTCTTGCTTCGTTTCTTTTTTTAAGGAAATTTGTCCAAGTCGTTGCAAGTCTACGTAGAAAAATAATCGTAATAATCTTGCTGCATGAGCAGTTAAGAGATAAGCCCGCTTATCTTTGTACAAACAACACTTACACAGATAACCAGCATGTTGAATCGAAAAAGCGACTGGAACCTCTGTCGAACGGCAACTTACACATTGATCAAGTTCAGGTTTTATACCCGCAACCTCAAGCATTTTCATCTCATAAATTCGAAGCAGTACGTCTGCATCGATTCCTTCATTTAAATAATAGAGCGTTTGATAAAGTAATTCAAAATGATATGGATTTCGACTTTGATCATCGGTCAGTTTATCTGTAAGTTCGACTATGTACGTTGCATAAGAGGCTCGATATAAATCACCTCGAACCTCCCGAAACGAAGTCGTAATGTCTGCTTGACTAAGAGTTCCTAATCCTGTGTTTCGCTGGTAAACAAACGTACCATAGATGAACAATTGAGATGCCGCGGATAACCGATTTTTGGGCTTTTTTGCTCCGCGAGACATAACACCTATTTTTCCAAACTCTCTTGTGAAGAGAGTAACGATTTTATTTGATTCGCCATAATCCGTTGTACGAATCACAATTCCTTCTACTTTTTGAATCATAATTTGTCACCACACATCCTTAGTGAGGTGTCAACATACTACTAGTTTGGAGCGTCGGGTGTTTCAATTGCCTCCACGTCTTCTTGTCTAAATTGATCATCTGAATCCCGCTCTAGTTCTTTCAACAATAAATACGTGTCCAAATTACCTGTCATTGAAAAGACTTTCCAAGAAAAATTGAGCATATCAGAATCCACCTTTCCCATAAGACTAAACGCTCTATACTTGTATGATGACCTTCTTTTCTCTAATCATGTTAAGGAAATATTGTTAATTGAAAACACTTGACATTTATCGAATGTCAGATTTGTCTATTTATATCTATGATAATCGGTCAAATAAAAAAAAACAATGGTTATTCGCCTAACCATTGCGTTCTGAGCTTGTAAAAAAAGGAAAACCACCTTTTTGTCATTAAGTTTGCAATGGCTTCTCTCAGCTGCATGCCAGCTATGAGAAACCCACTCATTGCTCGCTTAAAACCTTGCAGTGGTTCCGCTCATTGCTTGAGCTTGTGCAAAAAGGAAAACCACCTTTTTGTACAAGCTCTAATATTCATCTTCTCTAAAACCAAAGTCTCTTAAATGCGCCGGTTTATTTCGCCAGTCTTTTTGTACTTTGACCCATAATTCCAAAAAGACTTTAGATCCTAGTAATGACTCAATATCTGTTCGCGCTCGTTTCCCTACTTCTTTTAACATTGATCCTTGTTTGCCAATAATAATTCCTTTTTGAGAAGAGCGTTCGACAATAATCGTTGCACCAATATATACAGTTTCGTTGCTTTCTCGCTTTTTCATCTGTTCTATGTTCACGGCAACTGAATGGGGAACTTCTTCCCTAGTTAAATGAAGCACTTTTTCTCTAATTAGTTCGCCAACAACAAATCTCTCAGGATGATCGGTAACTTGGTCACTAGGATAATATTGTGGGCCTTCCTCTAAATACTTCGTTATTTGTTCCATAAGTGTTGGAACATTATTGCCTTGTAAAGCTGAAATAGGAATAACTTCTTTAAAATCATATTTCGTACGATACGTATCAATAACTGCCAACAATTTGTCTGGTTGGATTTTATCAATTTTATTAATGACTAGGAATACAGGTGTACTTGTATTCTCTAGCCGTTCAATGATAAACTCTTCGCCTGACCCAAATACTTCTGCTGCATCAACAACATAAAGAACTAAATCGACTTCCCGTAACGTATTTTGAGCTACTTTCATCATGAAATCGCCCAACTTATGCTTTGGTTTGTGAATTCCTGGAGTATCAATAAAGACAATTTGTGACTCATTACTTGTATAAACACCTTGAATTTTATTTCTTGTTGTCTGTGGCTTGTCAGACATAATCGCAATCTTTTGACCGATAACATGGTTTAACAATGTCGATTTCCCTACATTCGGTCTACCAATGATGGAAACAAATCCTGATTTAAATCCTTTTACGTTATTCATTCATATCCTCCGCTGTAAATGCTCCTGGTAGCAACTCAGCTACCGTCATTTCTAATATATCACCTTTTAAGTTTGAAAGTACTACATTCGTATCTTGGTTGCATAATTCAACCATCACTTGTCGACATGCACCACATGGCGGGACAGGACGAACTGTATCAGCAACAACTGCTACCATTTTCACGTTCCGATTGCCATCTGAGTATGCTTTAAACAAAGCTGTTCTTTCTGCACAATTCGTCAAACCAAATGATGCATTTTCAATATTCGCCCCTAAAAAGACAGATCCATCTTCCATTAGAAGAGCTGCTCCAACTTGAAAGTTAGAATATGGTGCATAAGCCTGTTCTCTTGCTCGCTTAGCTTCAGCTATTAATTGCTGCTTATTCATTATTTTCACCCTTTCTTCTTGAACGAACACGCACAATCATATTCTTCTCGTCTATATCAGTCTCTATTTCTTCTGAAATGGAACCAGGGTCAGGTGGAACGACCACTCCTCCGGAAATAATAAACTTCAATCCTTGTTCGACAGACATATCCAACAAAATAACTTCATCTCGCGGAACAAGTACTAACCACCCTGATGTTGGATTTGGTGTAGTAGGAAGAAATATATTTATACAACCTTTTGACGTTACTCGTTGCACTTCTCCTCTTGATTCCCCTGTTTGAAAGCCCACAGTGTAAAGTCCTTTTCTCGGATATTCAACAAGAACAACATTCTTAAAAGAAGACCGCTCTTGTGCAAATGCATGAATCACTTGTTCAACTGACGTATAAATAGAATTCGCTATCGGGATTTTACGAAATGAACGATCAATTGTCCCCCAAATACGAACTCCCTTTCCTTGGATACGCATGGCACCTACCCACGTAATAAGCGGGATCGTTAAAATAAACCCAATCCCTAATAATCGTTCTGAAAAAGGTGTATATACACCAAGAAAGTAAATCCGCCCATCTTCTGTCGTAATGATGTTTAGTGCTTTTAGAAGATCGGTAATAAATGATCCAAGAAAAGCATCAATAAGCCCAAAAAGAAATTGAATCACATAAATCGTTGCAATCGCTGGCAACAAAAAGATGATCCCAGCAATGATGTTTTTCTGAAATTTCTTCCACATGATAGAGGGTACTCCTCTCAACCAGTTCTATAAGAGATTGTTCAAATAGGTCAGTTTTCACCTTCTTGAACAACCTATAACAAACGCATAATGGCAGGAAAAAAGAGAATGCACCCTATTATAACTGCAAACAGGCAATAAACAAAAACAGCAGCTGCCGCAATATCTTTTGCCCTTTTGGCTAGCGGATGAAACTCTTCTGTTACAAGGTCAACTGTGCGCTCAATGGCTGTGTTCATTATCTCTAACGCGATCATACCTGCAATCACGAGTAATAAAATAAGCCAGTGTAAGAGTGGTAACTGAACAAAATAAGCTACAAACAATACAATGGTTGCAACAACAAGATGAATCTGCATGTTCTGCTCATATTTTATGACATAACAAAAGCCTTGTGTAGCATACATAAATGATCTGAGTAGCCTTTTAAAACCTTTTTTATTTCTATCGCGTAAGTCCATAAGCTGTTAAGATGTCCTCTTGCCTTGAGAACATTTCCTTCTCTTCAGCTTCTGTCATATGGTCATACCCAAGTAAATGAAGCATACCATGAACAGTCAAAAAGCCCAATTCACGTTCAAAAGAGTGCAAATATTCCTCCGCTTGCATTTGAACATGCGACGCGGAAATGATAATGTCACCAAGTATATTCGGCATATCAGGATCAAGAACCACATCAAGCTCATCCTCACTTTGTTCGTTTAACGCAAAGGAAATAACATCAGTCGGTTGATCCTTATTACGGTATTCCTTATTAATTTCTTGAATACGCTTTTCATCAACAATCGTGATCGACACTTCAATATCACCCTCTAATCTTTCTACTTCAGCTGTTTTCTTCACGATTTTTTCTACAAGTAGTTGATGCTCACTAGTCAGTGTTTCAGTTTCGTCATTGAAATCAACTATAACATTCATCCTTTATCTCCCTTTCCTTTTACATCTTCTGGGTATTCAATTCGTTGATGGAACGTTCCTTTTAATGTTTCACAAATAGAGACAGCTATTTGATCAAGTTCTTTTAAGGTTAAGTCAGACTCATCAAACTGACCATCTTCGAGTTTGTCTTGAATTATTTTCCGTACTAACGTTTCAATTTTATCAGGTGTCGGCTTTTGAATTGTGCGTACAGCTGCCTCAACACTATCCGCAATTCCAATAATTGAAGAGACTTTTGTCTGTGCTTTCGGACCTGGATATCGGAACTGTGATTCAGGAACTGGTTTCTCCGCATCTTTATTTGCTTTGTGATAAAAATACTTTAAAAGCGTCGTACCATGATGTTGCTCAGCAATATCAATGATCTCTTTTGGCATTTTATACTCCCTAAGTAAATCCGCTCCATCGTAAGGATGAGCGATAATGATCGTTCTGCTTAATTGCGGTGATATCTTATCATGTGGATTCTCCATCTTCATTTGATTCTCAATGAAAAAATGTGGTCGTTTCGTTTTTCCTAAATCATGATAGTATGAGCCAACACGTGCGAGTAGACCATTTTCACCAATCGATTCACAAGCAGCTTCCGATAAATTTCCTACAACAACACTATGATGGTATGTTCCAGGAGCCTCAACTAATATTTTCCGTAAAAGTGGCTGGTTAGGGCTTGAGAGTTCAATTAACCTAGTTGTCGATAAAATCCCAAAACCCGCTTCAAAAAATGGCAGCAGTCCAATCGTCAAAACAGCAGCTATGAAGCCAGAAAGAAAAGCAAAGCCAACATGCATTCCGATTTCAAACCAACTACTCTGAATAGTTTTCATAAATAAAAGAGCCACAATTGCAACAATATTAATTCCCGAGACGAACAAGCCAGCTCGAAGAATACGGGAAATTCGATTTGATTTACTTAGAAAATAAGCACCAGCAAACGAACTAAACAGTATATAAAAACCGTACGTAAAATGAAACGTCCCTACTGTTTCGTTGTTAAACATTATGCTTCCGACTACAGCAAACATGATTCCAGTAAACAAAGCAAGACGCGTATGGATTAATAGTGTAATCAACATCGCACCTATTGAAACAGGAACAACAAAGCCAATGCCTTGTATTTCTAACCCTTCTAACAAACTAGTTATTTTCATAATTGAAATGGTTACAATGAAAATCAATGTAAACATCAAAAGATGACTATTGTTTTTTTGTACGGATGTTTGCGCTTCATTTACGTAATACGATAACATGCTCGTAATAAGCAAAACAAGAATAGCTAAACCAACATAAGGAAAAATGTTAAAAGAATCATCTAAAAGCCCAACAATTTGGAGTTGTTCATAGATGTCATGATTTATCATTTCCCCCTCTTTAACAAGTAGCTGTCCTTCACGAATTAAAACAGGCTCTACACTTTCAGCCGCTTCTTGCCTTGCTTGCTCGGTTGCCGTTGCATCATAAATATAATTAGGAATAATCGCAAATTGAGCGACCTCAATAATCCCTTCAAGAAGGCGGTTACTCACTGTAGAAATAGCGATCTGATCACTGACTTCCTGTTTCACATCAGCTAGATCACGAATGGAAATTCTTTCACTCATGATTTCATGGACTGCATTTGTTGTTGTTTCTCTTGCAATTTGTAGTTGTGACTCGGACGCTTCTAAAAATGTTGTAAGTGTTTGATCTGAAATGTCATTGCTTGTCCTTGGAGAAAGCACTTCTTTTACAAATTCCACTTGCTGATATAAGCGCTCTCCATCACTTACATTATCCTCTAGATCCTCACCTAAATCTTGTTCTCCGTTCCTCACTTGATTAACTAAATCAAATATATCTTCTACTTTTTTCACTTGATTCTGAGCATATTCTCTTTTCAATTCATAAACAGGGCCAATCTCATCTACCGCCGCACTACGGCGTTCCTCTGTAGCTGTTTTGTGCTCTACCGTAAGAGGAGAACGAATATCTTGATCTGCAATTTGTGAAAGACTTACATCTAACGTATCCGGAATTGCATTTCCTAACAACAATCCATATAGAAACAAACCTATTATTAAAAATAGAAAACCTCTTATGTATTGGTGGTCACGTACACCTTTCCACCACTTTTGTTGGTCAATTGGTGATCGCCTTTTCAAAATAAGTCACCTCATTTCTATTCCATTGTCACATCTATTAAAAGGAAGAGGGTGTCTCATAAGGGTCTGCCCCGACTAGTTAGCACTATACATAGAAGTTGAGCGTATGCACAACGTCATATATTGTACCCTAGGGGTCAGACCCTTTGGTTTGAGTCACCCTCTTCATATTAACGCCTCCCCTTAGGCAAAGGCTTTCTTTATCGATAACGTCACCAAATCATTAACCTTCATCAGTCTCTTTCTGCTCATATGCTTTAATTATTTGTTGAACTAAAGTGTGACGAACAACATCTGACTGTTGAAGATAAATAAAAGCGATATCTCTTACATCCTCTAAAATTTCAATCGCAACTTTTAACCCAGATTTCTTTCCTCGTGGCAAGTCAATTTGAGTTAAATCCCCATTAATGACCATCTTTGATCCGAATCCAAGTCGAGTAATAAACATTTTCATTTGTTCTCTCGTTGTATTTTGTGCTTCATCAAGGATGACAAACGCATCATCAAGTGTTCGACCACGCATGTATGCAAGTGGGGCTACTTCGATTGTACCTCGTTCCATGAGACGTGCCGTTTGTTCCATTCCAAGGACATCATGAAGAGCATCGTACAAAGGTCTTAAATAGGGATCTACCTTTTCTTTTAAATCTCCTGGTAAAAAGCCCAGGCTTTCTCCTGCTTCTACTGCTGGACGCGTTAAAACAATTCGTTTCACATGGCCTTCTTTTAATGCCGTTACAGCCATTACGACCGCTAGATAGGTTTTTCCTGTTCCAGCTGGGCCAATGCCAAATACCATATCTTTTTTTCGCAGTGCTGATACATAGTGGCGTTGTCCAAGTGTTTTAGCTATAATGGGCTTTCCTTTAACATTCGTTGCAACTTTCTCATCGTACAGCTCAAGCAGTTCTTCAAGGCGATGTTGCTGCGCTAACTGAACGGCGTATACAACATCACGCTCAGAAATGGAAATACCTTTCCGAATTAACTGAATTAAAGTAGCAATGATCTTGCTAACCATCTCAGTCTTTTCCTCATCACCTGTAACTAATACTTTTTCACCACGTGTTACAAGGGTTACACCAAGCTGTTCTTCCAAGCGCTTTAAGTGCCTGTCATGAGGACCAATAAGAGCCTGTGTCTCATTGGCATTTTTGACTTCTAGCTGTATCATTTTCACTTCTGACAATAGACTCAATCTCCTTGAATTATCGGTTGCTCCGATGTAATATCTTCTATAACTTGGTAATGTATCCGTAAGTTAACTTTACCATTCTCAACGTCTTCGTGCAAAACTTTTTCACCAATTATCTCAGCATCACTTGGTATATGCTTCTTCAAATCAATTCTTGCACGTTCTCTTGCTGCACGGATCGCTTCATTTTTTGTATACGAACGTTCATACTGTGACGTTTCGAAAAAGTCAGAGCGTTTATAAGTAAATGGCAATGACCATCTAAACAGGTGAAATGGTCTTTCATGGTCGGTTTCTTGAAACGTATCAAAAGTAACTTTTCCAAAGCCCCATATCGGAATATCAAATCCATAAACAGAAAGAAAATGCTTAGACTTTTTTTCACCTGTTACCGTTGTAAAAAGAGTTTCAAGAGGTACAGAAGCTTCAGACTTGTACCAAATTTCACCAAGTACAACAGCTTGGGCTGGCACTAACTCTTTTTCTTCATCTTCTGCATCTTTCTTCCCAATATACCCTGAAACGAGGCGGTCTCCTTTACGTACAAAATCATTTGGTTTCACCTCTGCTTGGCCATGTTCTACGAAAATTTTATGAATAATCGCTTTCTTTGTTGCAACAAGGTGCCTCGGACTATGCCTTTCTGCCTCTTCCGGTAGCTGTTGTTCTACGACTTCAAATTCAAAGGTCGTCCCTTTTTGACGCACTCCAACCCAGGTTGCACCTTGAACCATTTCTGTCACATCTCGTTGGATTCGTTCAACACTTGGCAAAGTAAAGTGGAAAGCACCTCGTTTTATTCCCATATTCGTTACCACTTGCCTAAGCTCATGTTCAACTTGAGGCGAAGCCCCCTTAATTTCTACATTCCAAACCATATTTGAAAGGACGAACATTAAGGTTAAAAAAGCAGCTAAACCCGCAATGAAACCAGACCTGTTTATCATGCGCCTAAATAAAAACGGGAAACCCGTGCGCTGCAGAAATGTGACCTTACAACCGGTTATACGTAACAGGGGGCGAATCCGTTTTGCATCTTCCACATCCATATAACAAACAATTCGCCTATCCCCAGCCCGCTTAATTTGCCAAATGGAAATATCCTCTTCTAAACATCTATTAAGAAATCGCTCTGGATAGTCACCATCTATCCGCACTCGTACATAACCATTAATATGGTTAGTCCAATTATTATTCATTGTAATTTCCCCCCTTCAAAGTCTACGTATATTTCTATGTACGTCGTTCGTCTAAATAGAGGACTTGGTCAATCCGTCCTTCAAGTAATAATTCTTCTGGTAAAATGGTTTTAATAACGAAATTGTCACCTTTTATTAATAACTGGCCCTGCTTAAGTAATAAACGGAGCTCTTGATTTGAGAATTGCAAAACGCCGCGATGATTTTCAATGTATATATGCAATTGCCCTATCATTGTGATTCGCGGTAGGTCCATCATGACATCGGCAGGTAATTGCATCTGCTTCGTCATCCAGTTCTTCATTTGCTGTCTCATTTTTTTCATATCTGAACCCCCTCTCTTCTAATCTTTATGATCAAATTTCAGTTGATATCACAATGAATCGTAGTCATTTACATAAAAAAAGAAGCAGTACCAATTAAGGTACTACTTCATTAACGTTTCCTTATAAATGTATTGTGAGGCTGGCGGGCTCTTGGACGTCCTAAAACTTCTGACCACACAACAGCCTTCATAGCTTCTTTATTAGAAAGTCGATTTAAACCGAGATCGAGCTGCTCACGATCCTTATCTAACGACGGAGCCTCATCTCGTAATTCACGACCTTTCCTTGTGATCTTCTCACGTTTTTGACGCAATTCATCGTAGCGATCTTGCAACTCTTGCTGTCTTTTAACTTGATCACTTTCTGCTGTCACAATAACTGGAGCTGTTTCAGTATTAGGAGAATGCCGACTCGGTTCACGCTCGCTCTCCATTTCTTCTTGCTTAAAAATTTCACGCCAATCAACTTTTTCTTCACGAGGTTGAGAAGGTCGCTGGCTTTGCCTGCCACTTCGTTGGTCTTGTTGCTGCTGCCCGCCACCAGCCAATCGACCAAGCATACTAATAATACCACCGACTATAACAGCAACAAAGATAAAGTTATCAGCAATAAACGTAAATAAGTCTTCTAAAGGCACATTCATCTCCTCCTTTCATTTTTAGGGGAGGATTCATGATTAGTCAGCCTTCGGATTTGTATCTCCATCAGTTGCTTTACTAATGGAACCACGCATATCCGTGTCAGCCATCACATTCTGGTAGTTCATATAATCCATAACACCCATGTTTCCTTTACGTAATGCTTCAGAAAGTGCCATAGGTACTTCCGCTTCAGCTTCAACAACCTTCGCACGCATTTCTTCAACTTTCGCCTTCATTTCTTGTTCTTTCGCTACAGCCATCGCACGACGCTCTTCCGCTTTGGCTTGAGCAATCTTCTTGTCTGCTTCCGCTTGATCGGTTTGTAATTCTGCACCAATGTTCTTACCGATATCAATGTCCGCGATATCAATCGATAGAATTTCAAAAGCCGTACCTGCATCTAACCCTTTTGATAGCACTGTTTGTGAGATCATATCTGGATTTTCCAACACTTTTTTATGGTTATGAGCTGAACCAATTGTCGAAACAATCCCTTCACCTACACGCGCGATAACTGTATCTTCCCCTGCACCACCGACAAGACGGTCAATATTGGCACGAACGGTAATACGCGCTTTCGCCTTTACTTCAATCCCATCCATCGCTACACCAGCAATAAACGGTGTTTCAATAACCTTTGGGTTTACACTCATTTGAACAGCTTCAAGCACATCACGCCCCGCTAAATCAATCGCTGCTGCACGTTCAAACGTTAATTCAATATTCGCACGTTGAGCTGCAATAAGAGCGTTAACGACACGGTCAACGTTACCACCAGCTAGGTAGTGCCCCTCTAGTTTAGACGTACTGAGATCAATACCTGCTTTCACCGCTTTAATTAACGGATTTACAACGCGCGCAGGAATAACACGACGTAACCTCATCCCTACTAATTCAAAAATGCCAATTCGAACTCCTGCCGCCAAGGCTGAAATCCAAAGCATAACTGGTACGAACGTAAATAATACCGAGAGTAAGATTAATAGAACCGCAAGTCCTATTAACAAAGTAATACTACTAGCATCTAATACCATGTACTTATTCCTCCTTCAATGTTTTTTCTTTTACTTCACGAACAACGATACGCGAACCGGCTGTATACACAACTTCAATTTCTCTACCCTGTCCAATATATCCTCCCTCAGAGACAACGTCAAGACGCTCTTGTTTAAAAACTGCTGAACCAGATGGTCTGAGAGGAGTTAATGTTTCGCCTATTTGACCTATTAATTCTTTTTTCGTTTCATTTGTAATATATCCTTTTTCTGTACTTGTTGAATCGGTATGAATAATCTTCTTCATCGGACCACGGTGACCAAAATACTTGAATATAAAAACAGTTGAAACAGCTGTTATAACAAGAGCAATGGCAATATAGATCAACATAGAAGCTGTTGAAAAAGATGCAAGGAGCATCCCCCCTATAACAGACGCAATGCCTAACAGTCCAAATATTCCGAACCCCGGCACAAAAATCTCAATCATAATAAGCAAAAACCCAAAAACAAATAAGATCATCGACTCCCAGCCAGCAAAACCAGCAAACATATGCCCAAAGAAGAATAACAATAATGCAGATATCCCCATCATACCAGGCACACCAAAACCTGGAGAATACAGTTCAAGCACAAGTCCTAAGCTACCAATTGATAAGAGAATCGGTATCACAACAGGATGCGTAACAAAACGTGCAATCTGTTCAGAAAAACTCACTTCCATATCTCGCTCGATAGCATTCTCTAACCCTAAGTATTCAAGAAGCTCCACACGATTAGATACTACCGCCTCAGCATACCCAACTTCCTTAGCTTGCTTTGCCGTAAGTGTCAATAAATCACCCTCGCCTGCTCCGAGTTCTGGTAAATCAATGCGCTGATCAGCCATCGCAAGTGCATATTGTGGATCGCGGTCATTCAGCTCAGCAGCACTACGCATTTCTGATAACCAGTACGATTGTGTCTTATCTTCAGCAGCATTACCAGCACCATCAATTACAGCAGCGGAACCCATTGTAGCTCCTGGTGCCATAATGATTTCATCAGTATTTAAAGCAATATAAGCACCAGCTGAAATCGCCTTGCTTTTTACAAACGTGATCACAGGAATTTCCGTTCCTTGAATTAACGTGGCGATGTTACCAGCAGCATCAACAGCTCCACCTGGCGTATCCATTTCTAGAATAATGTGAGTTGCTCCATCTTCTACTGCCGTTTTAAATGACCGGGACATAAAAGCCTCAAGTCCGCGCTCAACTGTTTGTTCAACCGGAATGTAATACACAACAGGCTCTGTCCCTTGCTCCTCATCACTATAAACAAGCATTTGAATTGGTAAGAGTAAGCATGCGATAACAAGTAATGTGATTGAACACATTAACCGTAGTCTCATTCTCATATGTACCTCCCTTCTTGTTGTTATATTCCTTCTACGAATACAGCTTCCTAATGGTTTCATTTTTTTTAACCCTTTTCATGTATACGTTTAATTATCCCAATTCTTTCTCCATTCTATCACGAAAAATCCCTCACCCTCTTTCTAATCTGTTAAAAACAAAAAAAACGTCTCACCTCTAACTAGAGATGAGACGTTTGTGTCATTATGATAAGTATTGTTGCACAAGACGATTCACAAGACCACCATCAGCTTTTCCTTTAACCTTAGGCATGATTGCTCCCATGACTTTACCCATGTCTCCTTTGGTTGAAGCCCCAACCTCAGCAATTGTCTGTACGACAATTTGAGTGACTTCTTCTTCAGAAAGCTGCTCTGGCATATAGTCTTCAAGCACGACGATTTCATCACGTAACTTGGAAGCTAAATCTTCACGGTTTGCTTGTTCAAACTCATGGAGGGAATCCTTGCGTTGTTTCAGTTCGCGATTAAGCACCGTAAGGCTATCATCGTCCGTCAACTCACGTCCGAGCTTGTATTTCTCGTTTTGCAACGACGACTTTACCATACGGATGACAGAGAGTCTATCCTTTTCTTTGTTCTTCATCGCATTCTTCATGTCTTGATTCAACCGTTCAAGAAGATTCAATGAAAGCACCCTCTCACTTCAATTAGAACTTACGTTTTCTTGCTGCTTCAGATTTCTTCTTACGCTTAACACTAGGCTTTTCATAGTGCTTACGCTTTTTAACCTCAGCCAACGTTCCTTCTTTAGAGAGTGATCTCTTGAAGCGACGAAGTGCAGCATCAATCGATTCGTTTTTGCGAACACGAGTTTCTGCCATTTTATTTCCCTCCCTCCGAAACAACCAACTCAGGACGTACAACCATTCGAGTGCACGTCTCCTAGCATTATAATATAATGAGAGCTATTGGTCAACCGAAAACCGACAAATTCCACTCAGTAAAAACTCATATTCTCTCTAAATTGATCTCTTTTATCAATTATATTTTCGAGATGTTCTCCATTAAGATACTGCAACTCACAAAAAATACTCTTACACTCTGACCATGACCTTCTATATGTTTCATGATCATATAGACAATTACGATTCATGTTCTATTAAAACTGCAATTCCTTGCCCTCCTCCTATACATGCAGTAATTAGTCCAAATTTAGCATCTCTTCTGCAAAGCTCGTAGATTGTTTTTACCATTAAAATAGCTCCTGTAGCCCCAAGTGGATGTCCATGTGCAATCGCACCACCATTTACATTCAATTTATCAGCTGGAATTGACAGGTCCCTATTTACCGCGAGTGTCTGAGCGGCAAATGCCTCATTACATTCAATAACATCAATTTCATCCAGTGTCTTGCCTGATTTAGCTAGCAATTTTCTTACAGCCGGGACAGGTCCTATTCCCATAATATTAGGATCGACCCCACTAACAGTAGCCTCTCTAACAACAGCTAACGGCTTAAGCCCACACTGTTGTGCTTTTTCACGTGACATCACCAGAAGTGCTGCCGCTCCATCATTTAAGCCAGAACTATTTCCAGCTGATACTGTGCCATTTTGTTTAAAAACGGGTGGGAGTTTGGCTAAGCCTTCTATTGTTGTTTCAGGTCGTGGGTGTTCATCCTTTTCAAATACAAGAGGAGCACTTTTACGAGTTGGTATCGTAATGGGAACGATTTGTTCAGTGAAGTACCCTTCTTTTATTGCTTTTGCCATTCGCTTCTGACTCCTTAATGCAAATTCATCTTGCTCTTCACGTGTAATTGCATATGTTTCAGCTAACTTTTCTGCTGTAATTCCCATCGGTGGGTCTCCTATATCTTTTGGTGAGAGTTGCGCTGCTCTAAATTGCGGGAGAGTGGCTGCGTATGCTTTAGTAGGACGATCCATTAAGTAAGGAGCCAGGCTCAAACTTTCCGTTCCACCAGCGATGTAAATATCTCCATCTCCCGCTCTAATTGCTTGAGCTGCAAGTAGAACGGAATTTATCCCTGAACCACACTGACGGTCAATCGTAAGGCCAGTTGTTTCCAAGGGAAATCCCGCCTGCAAAGCTGTTAAACGTGCAATGTTGCCACCACCACCTGAAACATTTCCTAGGATAATGTCATCAACCTTGTTTGGATCGCATTGCACTCTTTTGATGGCTTCAGTTAATACAATTGCACCAAATTCATGTGCAGCAAGAGATGCTAATGCTCCTCCTTGCTTAGCAATAGCTGTTCTAACAGCACTAACGATCACTGCATCTCGCTTCTCCATGCCTAATCCCCCTTTACTTAAAATACCGACTACTAACCAACTAGTTAGTATGTTAATAAGTGTATGAAAGTATGAATTACTATTTACCAATACAATATACATCTGAGTTTCTGAATATTCAATTCTTCATTTCGCTTATTTAATGTCATGCTTGTTCACTTTTGTCCATAGATTGAATAGAGAGGTGATATTAAAGTGATCAAAGAATTATTTTCGTTATTGGCTGTTTTTATTGCATTATTTTTATTTGGAATGGTCGTCATGAGAGCAGGACTTTTTCACCTCGGACAAGCGCGATTCCAAAAGATATTACACCGTTTAACGGATACAGCATGGAAAGGTCTCATTGTTGGAGCGATTGCAACGGCAATCCTTCAGAGTAGTTCAGCCATTATTATCATGACAGTTGGACTCGTCGCAACAGGTCTTCTTGCGTTTCGCCATTCAATAGGAATCATTTTAGGAGCTAACATTGGAACAACGATGACAACAGAGATGCTAGCTCTTGATTTATCAATGTTCATTGTTCCCCTTCTTATCATTGGTCTCATCTCTCTTTTGCTTCCTAGTTTGAGCGCATATTCATTAGGTTGCTTCTCTTTTGGATTAGCCTGTATTTTTATCGCAATGGATGGGTTAGAGACATTAGCTTATCCACTAGCTTCTATTCCATCTATTCATTCCTTTTTTGATTTGACAAATGAACATCAGCTATTAGGTATTGGCATCGGAACTGTTTTAACAGCGATCATTCAATCCAGTACTGCGACAACAGCAATTGCAATGGGGTTTATGAGTGATAATGTCTTAGGCTTGAAGGCAGGCATTGCTATCATGCTTGGGGCTAATATAGGAACATGCGTTACCGCTTATCTTGCAAGCCTCGGTTCTGGTCAGAGCGCTAAACTTGTTGCATACGCTAATATTTGGCTAAACGTCATTGGTGTTTTATTATTTATTCCACTTATCGGATGGCTAAGTATGTTCGCTAGTAGTTTAACTTCATCACCAATGATGCAACTTGCACATGCAAGCCTAATATTTAACGTCTTATGCTCCATTATTCTGCTTCCTTTCGTAACGTTTTTTGCAAAATTGGTTGAATGGATTCATGTAAAGTGAGAAGGAAATTAAAGAATTTTAAAAGGGTAGCTGTTGACTTCTGTCAACTGCTACCCTTTCATTTAAATTAGTTTTGAAACAATTGACTATACGACATGTCTTGACCTGATTGTCCTTGCCCTTGATTTTGCTGATTTTGCATTTGTTGTAACTTTTGAAGCTCTTGTTGTTGCTGTTGTTGTTGTTGCGTTTGCTGTTGCAACTGTTGCTGAGATTGGTTAATCTGTTGCGTCATTTGATTTAGCACATTAATTGACTGAATCGATTGACCAACATTTCCGAGCATTTGAGTAGCTTGTTGAATGGATTGTTGTAATTGTTGGAATGTTTTCTGTTGCTGTTGTTGTGCTTGAGTGCTAATTTGTTGCATTTGTTGTAAAAGTTGATCAGTTTGTTGCTGATCTTGACCAGGTGACATCATTGAGTTTGCTTGCTGTTGAGTTGTTTGAAGTCGATTTAATGTTGATTGCATTGTCTCCAAATGCCCTCTAAGCGGATTTAACTCCTCACCAATTTCCTCCTCAGCCTTTTCCTCAGCTACACGTTCAATGATTTCTTCAGTGTTTTTTTCCATTCCAAACTCCTCCTTAAAATGCTCTTGATTCATATTTGTTACATCAGCATGTCTAACATAGGCTGGTGCCGGCTTAGGTTTACTTCTAAAGAAATAAGCTAAAGCACACATAGCAACAACAAGTGCTAAAACAATGAAGAATAACATTCCATCGATGGTAATGCACCTCCAAATCAAAACCTGGCCAAAACCAATGGTCCAGGACAAAAATTATTATGATCAAGATGACATCAAAATATTTAATAAGACATACTCCAATCTTATCCATCCCTCAAAAAGTGCCTTTGTTTGATAAAAAGGCACTCTTTTAATGATACAGTTAGTGCAATGATTAAGGGTTTCAAAATAGATAGAGAATGAACGAACTATGATCTGGGAATCGTATTGATATACATAAAGGAGGTTGGTTATGTCTCAAGATATTCATGAATTATCAGAGTGGTTAGAATCACATAAAGGAGAAACATTACTCATTCAAAAAGGTGAGTTAGCTACTGGACTACAGCAAATCTTTGATATTGATCAAGTCACTCTCCAACTTGATCATATATCTGTCGCATCAAATGAGGCAACTGGCGATGACTATTTGCCAAGGCAAGAACTAGTTCTTCACGGCAACGGCAGCATTCAAAGTCCAGAAGGAGAAAAACCTTTACCTCAAAATGCGTATGAAATCCCTCTTTATGGCAAAGTGAACACGACAAACGAGAAAGATCGTTTAAAAGTCGAAACAGAAAAAGCGATCTATGATATTCATCTACAGTAAATAAATCAAACAAAAGCAAAGGTGATCCGATTGGATCCTTTGCTTTTGGAATTATTGCTCTATATTCAATTGGTCAAGCTTACGTATCATTAACTCTTGATTCAGTGGACCAATATGGATATCACTTATGATTCCATTTTCATCAACAAACAGTGAAGTTGGTAAAGGTCTTATTTGAAAAAGAGAGGCAACCTCCCCATCTAGATCAGCAAGAACTGGGAAACTTAATCCCATTTCATCGACAAAATCTTCAACATGTGCTTTAGAGCTCTCTGTATTCGTTCCATTTACCGCAAGAAGAACAACATCTTGAGTTGTATAGAACCTTTCCATATCAGGTAACTCGGCTCTACAAGGAGGACACCAGGTTGCCCAGAAATTAATCATAACTGGTTCCCCTTTAAAGTCAGAAAGTGAGATCTCTTTTCCATCTAAGTTATGTAAGGTGAAATCAGGTGCCTTATGACCAACTGCAATGCTAGATGCTAAAGATGAATCTATCTCTTTAGCGTCTTTTAGGGCTACATTAAAGCTACTCCAACCTACTAACAAAACAAGCACGCCAATAACAACAATACCTCTATTATCATTCCTTCCAATTTGGCATACATTTTCCTTTATTCGATTTAAACCAATAAGCCCAGCAAAAACGAGAATAAAATAAAACCAACTTGGAACTGAAGTTACAATCATTCTTACTTGAACGATAAGGGATAATACTCCCATTATAGCGCCATATAGAACGACTAAACGATAAAAAAGAATTTGCGGTTCGGATTGTTTTTGTTTTTGAATAAAGAACAATAGCAATAATCCAATATTAGCAATCATTTGGAATAGACTAACTGGATAGCCACTAGAATCAAACGAATAGAACGCGAAGTAGACCGTCTCAACTACAAGGTAACTTACTATGATATGTATAAAAATGTTGATTCTAACTATCGACGCCTTTTTGGTTTTCCAAAAGATGTAGACGACCAAAAATCCCCAGGCAATCATCCATTCCTTCGCGCCACTTGGCATCGATAATACAGCAATCGGGTCCCTAATACTAATCATCGGATAGACAAGCAACGATGAGAATTGAAAAATGAGAAAAAAATAAATGACACCATTCCAATATAAATCAGTAAATGTTTTTGCTTGATTGTTATCTTCCTTTACTAAGTGGACTGATAAATAAAATCCTGCTGCAAAAAGCAGTACGAGCGTTAGCCACATTTGCTTAATTATAAATGGACCGAGCATCCATACACCGTCCATCGCCTATCACTCCTTAAATAAGGTTAACATTAAACTCTCTAATTTACATAAGAATGTCAATTAACATGTCTTCTAAGCAAGGAAGATGTCATAGTATAAAAAAAGCGAGAGTGTTCTCGCCTTTTCTTTAATAATCGGTTTTAGCTTGTTCTCCATTCACAATGGACACACCAGCACTAGCACCAATCCGTGTGGCACCAGCATCGACCATCTCTTTTGCTCCTTTTAGATCACGAACGCCACCTGACGCTTTGACACCTATATTAGGCCCGACAGTCTTACGCATTAGAGCAATATCTTCGGCGGTTGCTCCACCAGTTGAAAAGCCAGTTGATGTTTTTACATAATCTGCTCCTGCTTTTACAGCTAACTCACACGCACGAACCTTTTCTTCATCTGTTAGAAGGCTCGTTTCCATAATTACTTTCGTTAGAGCTTTTCCTTTGGCTGCATCTACAACTGCTCGTATATCTCGTCCAACTAGCTCATCATTCTTATCTATTAGTGCGGCAATATTGATGACCATATCTACTTCCGTTGCTCCATTTTTAATTGCGTTTGCTGCTTCAAATGCTTTTACCTCAGGGGTTGATGCTCCAAGAGGGAATCCTATAACTGTACATACTTTTACATTTGCTGACTCTTTCAATAGGTCGGCTGCAAGTTGTACCCATGTAGGGTTCACACAAACAGAAGCAAATTGATACTCTTTCGCTTCGGCACATAACGTTTCAATTTGCTCTTTCGTTGTATCAGGCTTTAACGCCGTATGATCAATCAGGTTTGCAATTGACTTACTCAATTGTCAACATCCTCTCTTTATGTAAGTAATCCGTACTTCTTATCAATTTTAGCCTAGTAGTTGTTTTGTGACGTGTGATACCGGCAAGTTTAGTATGAATAGAGTTCGCACACTCTAATCATGGTTTTCCCCTGAAAGATTTCGCCTATTTCATAACAAAGCCTCCGTCAACGACCATACATTGTCCTGTAATAAAAGTTGACCAGTTACTCGCAAAAAATAAAACACTTCCCACGACATCTTTTGGCTTGGCAATCCGGTGAAGAGGTGTTTGACTTTTTATTATTTCTTTCACTTCTTCTTTTGTTGTTCGGCTAGCATCTGTCGGATAAACCAGTCCTGGAGCAACACAATTTACCGTGACTCCAAATGCCCCAATATCAACAGCTAAGTTTTGAGAAAAAGCAAGAACGGCTCCTTTAGCTGTGTTGTAATCATGATAAGGAACGACCGGACGATAGACTAAATTGCTTACCATATTAATAATCCGACCTGATCTCTTTTCTTTCATAATTGGAATTACATACTTACAAACGTTGTATGTCGCTTTTAGTGATCCATCAATTTGACGTTGGTAATCGTCCCATTCTAGCTCCCAAGCAAGCTTTCTACCATCTGGGTCAAAAGTGTATGCGTGCAGTGCATTGTTAACCACGATATCAACAGTACTAAACTCTGCGATAATTGCCTCCGTCATCGCTTTCACATCTGAAGCTATCGTTACGTCTCCTCGTACGGTAAAGGTATCAACATCATATTGCTCCATTAATTCACTAGCAAGCTGTTCGGCGCGCTCCTTGCTTTTCACATAATTAATCACAACGGTTGCACCTTGCTCAGCAAAACCTTTTGCGATGGCCGATCCGATTCCTCGACTTGATCCCGTAACGAGAACAACCTTTTGTTGCAATTCAATATCCATCCTATCCCCCTAGTTTAATTGTTCTACTAATTCATTCGTCGTGATATTTTCAATATTCACTCTTTCACTTAATAATCCTAAGTCATAATAGGTTTTTTCAACTTCTTGTAATATATCTAGGTTTAACCAACCCAACCCATTATCATTCACTTCCGCGTTCGTTGAAGTCTGATTTCGAATGGTAATAATTTCAATATTCCTTTCTATATCTTGACCATCAATGGCAGCTGAAACAGCAATTTCAGCCGCTTCCTCAGGATGTTCCATCGTATAGGCAACGCTATCACGATAAACCTGCAAAAATCGTACCAATGCTTCTCTTTTCTCTTGAAAAGTCTTCTCCGTGACAACAAACACATCAGCAGGAGTATTTAACACATCTTTAACCTCAATAATCTTCACTTCACCTAATTCGTTTCTTTGTGCATCAAAAAGTCCTGTGTCCGTTGCCGCAGTTGCTACGACCTGTTTCGTCATTAATGGGCCAAAATTCAGAACTCCCGTTTCAATAATATTGACATCATCTTTTGTCATGTTTGCTTGGTGCAAAAGAACGAGTAGATTTTGATACGTTCCACTACTCAAGCTATAGACGCCAACATTTTTCCCACGTAGATCTTCCATGCTCTTAATATTACTTTCTTTAAGAGAAATGAGATTAAACACGTTCTCAGGGTAAATGTTATAAATGACTCGTAATTCCTCCCCTTGCTCTAGAGCTAGTAAAACAGCTTCAACATTTGCAAATGCGATATCAGCATTTCCTGCAATAATATTTCGAACAGCATCTCCACCACCAGCACCAGGAATGTATTCAAAATCAATGCTCGCTTCGTCAAACCAGCCTTTTTCCTCTGCTAAATAAAGATTGCTTTGCTCTGTAATTGGCTGACTCCAAGAGGCCATTTTTATTTTTTCAACTTGTTGCTCTTGGATAACATCCTCATTCTCTTCACTATTTTCCTGTACTTCCCCCTCTGCCCCACAACCAACTACACTAATCGTTAATGCAGCAAAGAATAAAGCAGTACTAATTTTTTTGATAAGTAGTTTCATTTCATTTCTCCCTAGAATAACTATATTTTTTAAAGAATAGTGCTTCAACCCAATTAATTAACTGATACAATAAAATTCCTATTACGGTAAGTAAAATAAAAACAGAGAACATTAATGTTGTATCTAACATCCCTTGAGATGCAATAATGAGCGCACCTAAGCCCTTATTTGCCCCGATAAATTCACTAATAACGGCTCCAACTACACTTAAAACTACCGCAACGCGCAAGCCTGAAAAAATGAATGGCATCGCAGTCGGAAGGCGTAATTTACGTAACGTTTGAAATCTTGTTGCTTTTAATGATTGAAACAGTGCCAATTTCTCTCGACTTACATGAGAGAGTCCTGTCACCGTACTCTCAAACAAAGGGAAAAAACAAACAAGCGCAACAATGATGATTTTAGGTGTATAACCAAAGCCAAACCACAATACAAGTAGCGGTGCGAGCGCCAATTTCGGCATGGCTTGTGAAGCAATGATATAGGGTTGTAATATTTCCTGCGTTGTTTTAGACTGTGCGACAAGAAATCCTAATCCAATTCCGAGAATAGCCCCAATGAAGAATCCTCCAAACACTTCAAATGCTGTCGCAATAATATGCGGGTAAAAATAACCGCTTTGAAAATGCTGAAACAAGTTAGCAGCAATAGTCGTCGGTGCAGGTAAAATGATTTTTGAAATACCCTTAACTTGTACAACAAATTCCCAAGTAATAAGCATGATGATAAACAACAAAAAAGAGAAAATCCTCGTTTTCTTCATGATGAACTCCCACCTAATCCGTCAATAGAGTCATAAAGTTCTTTTACGACCTTGATGAAAGAAGGATCATATTTAAGCTTTTTTGGTCTAAGTCTAGAAAAGGGCATCTGAAATTCTTTTACTACTCTTGCAGGTTGCTCTCCTAACAAAACAACACGATCAGATAAATATGCAGCTTCTGTAATGTCGTGGGTAATGAAGATCGTCGTAGAAGAAAATTGATCTGTTAACTTCATTAATTCTAATTGAAGTTGCTCTTTTGTCATGGCATCTAATGATGAAAAAGGCTCGTCCATAAGTAAGATTTCCGGCTCGGTCATAAATGCTCTAGCTAAAGTTACTCTAGACATCATTCCCCCAGATAATTCATGAGGATACTTATTTGTATGATCAGCTAAACCTACTAAAGCAAGTACTTCTTTCGCCTTATTACGATCCTCTTGATTCGGTCTTTTTTTTAACTCGATTGGCATAAGGACATTTTCTAAAACAGTACGCCATTCTAATAGTACTGGCCTTTGAAACACATACGTGATTTCGGTAAGTGGCTCTGTGATTACATTCCCTAATACAGTGATGTCACCTTTAGTCGGATTCAACAACCCACCAATCATTTGCAACAAAGTCGTTTTTCCACTTCCACTTTTTCCAATGATGCTAACAAACTCACCCTTTTGAACTTGTAAGTCAATGTGATCGAGTACAGGAGTTTGATCGCCTTTAAACTGCAAGGAGACATCTTGACATGCAATAATCGTCATTTTTCCTCACTCTCCTTTACTCTCTGTAAACATCAAAGAAATCCATTTGATCTTCTACCGTCGACTCAACATCACAAAACCTCACTAAATCAGCTAAATGGAACCTTCCATCGTGATGCCACCCTGGCTCTGGGTGAGGCATGGATCCTAGTGCACAAATTCGATTCACGCCACATTCTCCTAACATGGTAATGATTGGAGAAAATGCCTGAGGTGAGCAACCAACCCCGACCGTTTGCACAAAGCCTTCAACTTTTTTTATATACTGTTTGACTTCCATTATGTTATTGACCGGAATGACTGTCACAAAACGATTAAGTGGGGAAATTGGAAATTCTCTCTTTTTTTCTTCACCTAATTCCAGGTAGACAACTGTCCATTCTGTCCCCTGCTCACTCTTAATCAGATCAAGAGCAGAATTGTCAAAGCTTTCAAATTCTAACGCTGTCCGTTGCTTTACAATCGCATGGTGTTCTTCCTCTGTTAACGTTGCACGTGGGTGGGTTAATTGAAAATTGTCCATTTCATTTGCAATCATCTGTGCAAAATCACGTGCAGAATATGTACCGCCTCGTTCCACGAAAAACACATGCGGTGATAAACATCCTTGCTGATCAAACCAGGACACATCATAACAGGCAAGTTTCGCGGTTTGCCAGCCTCTCGTTGTTGCTAAACAATCTTTCGTAATCACACCAAAACTAACCTTATGACCATGTGAATGAAAACTTACATGTGAAGGTACTTTCTGCCTTACTGTTTCAATCGTCTCTTTTCCACCATAAGCAATCACAGCATTCGAGCATTGAAAACTGACTGTCTCTAAAGCATCGTCTCCACCTTTCCACCATAAGATTGCCATTGCATCTCCTAGCCTTGGATCAATTTCAGCAATCGTTTTTGCAAACAACACGGGAAATAACGGCTCAGAAGATGATACCTTTCCAATTGTAGCTGACTTAAGTAACATACCCGCAGCTAAGCTCCAAAGCGGCAGAGCTGGAACATTACCTGAAAAAATATGAGTAATGAGCTTGGGCCCGTATGCTCTTTGTAACCCACCTGATTTTCGCGGACGAAATTCATCTAGTACAAGAGGGTTAGGAAAATCTTCATCAACCATCCGCTGCAACTTTTCTTTCCGAAATTGTTTTACATAACGACTAATAAATAAGCGAATCATCTCACCGTCATAGCCTGTAATAATTGGCAATAGTCGTTCGGCTTGTTTTCGTAACTCATACTCAGGATGTAACCACTTTTGAACAGCTTGGTCGAAAACAGCAATGATCTCATTCGTATGAAGTGTTTGTACGTAGTCAGATTGTTGTTTTTTTAGTGCTTCTGCTATTGTTTCGATTAGATCTGGAGTCAACTCTGGAACTTGTAATTCAACCTTTTCTCCATGATGCTCAAACACTAATGTCTTATATGGGGTTTCACTAAGTAACTGTTTGCATCGCGTTGGTACATGAAAACAAGAAAAGCTTGTTGTCATACAACATCTCCCCTTGATGATTTTTCAGGTGCTACAAACTGATCGACAACTAACGAGCAGCCTTTCGCTTCTGCACCAGCAGCCCTACCTAGTAAATAAAACCCAACTTCTGTTTTGATCCCCATATCTTCTGTTAATATTCCCATTACGGAATTAAGATTAGCAAGATCATAGTGGACAATAATGCCTTTTTCACCTATTGGCTTCTCTTCCATTTGTTCGATATCAATCACAACCGTCCTCATCCAATGTGGTGTGTATTTGGTGGGATTGGTAAGGTGCATTTCGTTATGAAGAAGATTCCCATCATACATTTGTGAACTAAGTTCTGTCATTCCGTACATATTCAGACACATTTCTAAAGGTAAGCAAAATAGATTACTCATCTCTTGTTTAAACTCGGCTGGTGATATTTCTCTAGACCGCCCCTTTGCCCCACCTGTATCCATCAGGCGACTTTTTTGAGGCAACTGAAAATTAATGCCCTTTGTGCTGCATTCATCTAGTAAATGAATAAACGAAAAGCTTGCTCCTATTAATAAGACTGGTTCATCATTCTTTTCTGCTAGACGAAGTTCTTCAACCAGCTTTTCTACTTGAAACTCGTCTGTATTAAATGCATATAGACTATCTTCTGTTCCGAACGTTTTCTTAGCAATATGTAAATAATGAGCTAGTGAGGAATTAGGCATTACTTCTTCTGTTGGAAAAAGAACAAACATTTTCACTTTTTCTAGATCTGGCATGATAGACGCTTTGAAAAATGTCTTCATCGATAAATCATAAATATCTAAATCACGGTGATAGTTTCTTCCACGCTTTTCTGGATTCGTTGTTCCACTCGTCATAAATAACGCTTCTGTCCCATCAACTGGATGGCAAGATAATGTTGTAAGTTTAAAGGCATCAATCGGTACAGGAGGAATTTCAGTGAAATGTTTCACCGTTCTCGGTGAAACACGACGCTTCCTGCAAAACTTTCGAAACGTTTGATTGTATTCATATTGAAACTGAAATACTTTTAACGCCAATGCATTAAATTCTGCATCACTTGAAGCTGGTTGATTGATAAAATCGTTGACATCTTGTTTTATTGCTTCATAAGCACTTAACAATCTAAACACTCCAATTCAAAAAATTGCAAATACAATCTAAAAAGACCGCTTCTAATTTCGAGAGCGGTCATCATTCGTAACTATACTTCCAAAAAATAGCTGTTCATATGATGTCCACTTCCCTAAGCTATAATATAGTTCAGGTTCAAAGGGTTTAAAGTTATACTTTAATCTCAGCCTCATTCGGCTCCCCTAGTGGGCTAGTATTATCATGTAGTTCATCCAATCATATCATTAATATCTTGTTCTTGCTACAAATCTAAAAGGATATCCATCTGAGAAAAGGCCTTAAGTGATACTCAAGGCCTTTCATTTATCCATTTACGATTTGCTTTGCTCTTCCATCTTCAATAACACGAACAAATTCCCCTTGATTTAATGGATAACCAACCTGAGTGATTTTCACTTTAACAAGCTTTCCAATCATCTCTTCTGTAGCTGGAACTTTTACTTTCAAGTAGTTGTCAGTATAACCAACGAATAACCCACTATCCTTATCATCTTTATCACGCTCTTCTAAAATCACTTCAAGGACTTCCCCTTCAAAGTTTGAAGCATACTCTTTTGCAAGTTGATTAGAGAGCTCAATTAAGCGATGAACTCGCTCATTTTTCACTTCTTCTTCAACTTGATCTTCCATACGAGCAGCTGGTGTTCCCGTACGTTTTGAATATGGAAAAACATGAAGTTCACTAAATTTATGCTTCAAAATAAAATCAAACGTCTCTTGGAATTCTTCCTCTGTCTCTCCGGGGAAACCAACAATTACATCTGAGGTAACAGCTAAGCCGGGTAGAACTTCCTTTAGACGATCTAGGCGCTCTCCAAAGAATTCCATTGTATATTTACGGCGCATTCGTTTTAACACCGCGTTTGAACCAGACTGAAGTGGAATGTGAAGGTGACGTACGACTTTTTCTGATCGATCAATCACATTGATCACTTCGTCTGTAAGCTGACTAGCCTCAATCGAAGAAATACGAATACGTTTTAATCCCTCTACTTGTTCCAAATCTTCAAGTAAACGAGCAAGACTGTAATCTTTTAAGTCTTCTCCGTAACCACCTGTATGAATTCCTGTTAACACGATTTCTTTGTAGCCTGCCTCAACAAGTTGCGTTGCTTGTTTTATAACTTCTTGTGGATCACGTGAACGCATAAGGCCACGTGCCCATGGAATAATACAAAATGTGCAGAAGTTATTACAACCTTCTTGAATTTTTAAAGAAGCACGTGTACGATCTGTAAACGCTGGCACATCAAGCTCTTCATAAACGCGTGACTTCATAATATTCCCGACTCCATTAATTGGTTCACGTACACGTTTGAACTCTTCAATATACTCAAGCATTTTCACACGATCTTGTGTACCGACAACAACGTCTACCCCAGGAATGGCCATAATTTCTGCAGGTGACGTTTGAGCATAACAACCTGTTACACAAATAACAGCATCGGGATTTTTCCGAATCGCACGACGAATCACTTGACGGCTCTTTTTATCTCCTGTATTTGTTACTGTACAAGTGTTAATCACATAAACATCTGACGTTGCGTCAAATTCCACCTTCTCATATCCATCTTTTTGAAACAGTTGCCAAATCGCTTCTGTTTCATAATGATTTACTTTACAACCTAATGTATGAAATGCAACAGTAGGCATTACCTTCACCTCATTAATTCGAAATGGTACGAAATAGCAGCAAGCGCATAGAGTGATGCCGTTTCCGTACGTACTATACGAGGACCAAACCCACAAGGAATGGCTCCTTCTTCTGTCAACTGGCTAACCTCTTCCTCTGTCATACCACCTTCAGGTCCGATAATAATCAAGATCGATGAACGAGGCGAGAGTGCCGTAAGCGTTTTTACTAACTTTGCTTGCTCCCCACTTTTGGCTGACTCTTCATACGCCAAAAGGACAGCATCATATGAGGAAAGCTCTTGTTTCAACTCAGCAAAAGAATGAATGTCATAAACAGTAGGAATACGTTCTCTATATGACTGTTCAGCTGCTTCCTTCGCAATCTTTTCTAATCGCTCAATCTTCTTTCCTGCCTTTTTTTTGTCCCACTTAACTATGGAACGCGCGGCAGCATAAGGAAGGAACCCCGAGGCACCTAGCTCTGTTCCCTTTTGAACAATCAGCTCAAACTTGTCTCCTTTAGGAAGTCCTTGCGCGATCGTCACATGAACAGGGAGCTCTGTATTTGGATGTAATTCTTCTATAATATCAGCAATAATTTCTTTTTCCGTTTGACTTGAAATACAACACTTAACCGTTCGTGAATCATTATTACTACAAATAATCTCATCACCGACATCCATCCTCATTACTCTTAGAATGTGCCTGACATCATCACCAATAATATGAATGTGTCGATCCGTCATTTGCTCTTTCGCAACAAAGTATCGTTGCATCGTCATCGTCCTCACTATGGTTTTGTTTGTAGGGTTTAAAAAGGTCAGACCCTTTGTTATGCTCTTTACGCTTTTTTCGCGATAATGGCTACCCAGTCATCCATCTCAACAATTTCATTAATGATAAATCCACCACTTACAAGCGCATCTTTTACCTCTTGCTTTTTTCGTTTAATAATACCCGATGTAATATACGTTCCGTTTGGTTTAAGAACCGCTGCCGCATCTTGAACAAAACGAACAATGACTTCTGCTAGAATGTTCGCTACTACGATATCATACGGTCCCTCTATGTTTTCAAGTAAGTTATTCTGTTTCACCGATATGACATCTTCTACACGATTAAGCAACACATTTTGCGAAGCACTTTCAACAGCGACATAATCAAGATCAAGCGCTAGAGTACTTTTCGCCCCTAACTTTGCCGCAGCGATACTTAACACTCCTGAACCAGTACCTACATCAACAACCTTTTCCCCACCTTGAATAACTTTATCTAAAGCTTGAATACAAAGAACAGTCGTTGGATGAGTTCCTGTTCCAAAAGCCATTCCCGGATCGAGTTCAATAATTGTTTCTTCTTCTGTTGGTTCATACTTTTCCCATGTTGGAGTAATGGTGATCGAACTAGAAACTTTCACAGGCTTATAATATTTCTTCCATGCAGTTGCCCATTCTTCCTCGTGAACTTCTACAATTTGAACCTTATTATGTCCAAGATCGATATCATACATAGGCAAGCCATTAATAGACTCTTTAATTTCATCAAGCGTTTCTGCTAGAAAACTATTAACAGGAAAATATGCTTTAATAATGACTCCTTCTTTTGGATAGTCATCAGGAGAGAGTTGGTAGATCTCACCGAAACGATCGCCCCACTCACGAACAAGGTCCATGGGATCTTCTATTACGACACCACTTGCACCAGCTTCATGTAAAATATTACAGACTGGCTCAACCGCTTCCTCTGTCGTATGAATACTAAATTCCGACCATTTCATCATTTCTACCAACTCCACTTTTTAAATTATTAACTCTTAAAAGCCCTTCTTACTTTAGCAAAGAATCCATCATTTTGTTCATCTGGCTGTCCACCAGACATCTGGGCAAATTCACGGATCATGTCCTTTTCTTTCTCCGTTAAGTTCTTCGGTGTTACAACACGTACTTTCACATGTTGGTCACCTTGTCCACGTCCATGGACATTCGGTACTCCTTTTCCACGAAGGCGGAAATTCATACCTGTTTGTGTACCTGCGGGAATTTTCAGCTTTACTTTTCCGTTTAACGTTGGTACTTCAATCTCATCCCCAAGTGCTACTTGTGCAAACGTAAGTGGCATTTCACAATAAATATCATCACCATCACGTTCAAAAAATTCATGTGGTTTCACATTAAAGACCACATATAAATCGCCAGCAGGTCCACCATTAACACCAGCTTCCCCTTGACCTGATACACGAAGTTGCTGACCATGATCAATACCAGCAGGAACCTTTACGCTGATCTTTTTCCGTTTACGTACTTTTCCTTTTCCACCACAAGTTGTACATTTGTTTTTAATAAATTTACCCGTACCTTCACAGTGGTGACATACTCTACGATTCACTACACGACCAAATGGTGTATTTTGTTCTACATTTAATTGACCAGCCCCGCCACAATGTGAACACGTCTCTGGCTTTGTTCCTGGTTTCGCTCCGGACCCCTTGCAAGTTTGACACGTTTCTTCACGAGGTATATCAATTTCCGTATCTTTACCAAACACTGCTTCTTTAAAATCAAGTGTCATCGTATATTGAAGGTCGGCACCTTGACGTGGTGCATTCGGGTTACGACGTCCACCGCCGCCACCGAAGAACATATCAAATATATCACCAAAACCTCCACCAAAATCTCCAGATCCACCGCCAAATCCTTGATTCGGATCAGTATGTCCGAACTGATCGTAATGTGATTTTTTTTGTGGGTCACTTAACGTGTCATAGGCATCTTTTACTTCCTTAAATTTTTCCGTAGCGTCAGCTTCTTTATTGACATCTGGGTGATATTTACGTGCTAATTTACGATACGCCTTTTTCACTTCGTCAACTGAAGCACTTTGATCGACACCAAGAACTTCATAGTAATCTCGTTTACTCATGTTAACACTCCCGATTCTATTCCATAACGTTCATCTTATCATCATCTTATCTATATCTGCAAGATGTAGGATAGAAGAAACATTATCCTCTTTTTGGTATACATTCGTAGAAAAAGCCAAAGTCATCTACTCTGACTTTGACTTTTCTACATTACTCAATCAAGAAGCAACTTCTCAGGTTGCTATTTGACATTAAGGCTGATTCAATACCCTAGGGTCTGACCCGTATAGCACACTATTATGAACCTTCGTAAGAGATGATCTCCTATATATTGCGCTATCTAGTCGGGGTCTGACCCTTCCTGAGACAGTCTTTATTATTTTTTCTCTTCTTCTTTTACTTCTTCATAGTCCGCATCAACTACATTATCATCTGCTTTTTCAGCACCAGCTTCAGCACCTTCAGCGCCTTGTGCAGCTTGAGCAGCTTGCTCATACATCTTTGTTGATAACGCCATAACGATTTCTTGAAGCTCGTCTTTCGCTGTGCGAATCTCGTCAATATCATCTGACTCAATTGCTTGCTTTAGCTTATCTTTTGCAGCTTCCGCTTTCTCTTTTTCCTCTTGTTCAACACTTTCGCCAAGATCTTTAAGCGTTTTATCAGTTGTGAAAACAAGTTGGTCTGCTTCATTACGAAGCTCGACTTCTTCGCGACGCTTCTTATCTTCTTCAGCATTCGCTTCTGCATCTTTGACCATTTTTTCAATTTCGTCATCCGATAAACCTGAAGATGATGTAATTGTAATAGATTGCTCTTTGTTTGTTCCAAGATCTTTCGCTTTAACATTAACGATACCGTTCGCATCAAGATCAAATGTCACTTCAATTTGCGGAACACCACGTGGTGCCGGTGGAATATCTGTTAATTGGAAACGCCCCAGTGTCTTGTTGTATGCTGCCATTTCACGCTCACCTTGCAAGACGTGGATATCAACTGAAGGTTGGTTATCGGCAGCTGTTGAGAATGTTTGTGATTTTGAAGTTGGGATCGTTGTATTACGTTCAATTAACTTTGTAAATACGCCACCCATTGTTTCAATACCAAGCGAAAGTGGAGTTACATCAAGAAGAACAACATCCTTCACATCACCAGTTAACACACCCGCTTGAACAGCTGCACCAAGAGCAACTACTTCATCTGGATTTACACCTTTATGAGGGTCTTTACCAGTTAATTTCTTAATTTCAGCTTGAACAGCTGGAATTCGTGTTGAACCACCAACAAGAACGACTTTATCAATCTCACTAGCAGATAGACCAGCATCAGAAAGCGCACGACGAGTTGGAGCAAGTGTGCGTTCTACTAAATCAGAAGAAAGCTCTTCAAATTTTGCACGACTTAAGCTAAGCTCTAAATGCTTAGGACCAGTTGCATCAGCTGTGATGAACGGAAGTGAAATTTGAGTTTGAGTTACACCTGAAAGATCTTTCTTTGCTTTTTCAGCAGCATCTTTTAAACGTTGCATCGCCATTTTATCTTGAGATAAATCGATGCCATTGTCTTTTTTGAATTGCTCAACAAGATGATCAATAATTACTTGGTCAAAGTCATCCCCACCAAGTTTGTTATCTCCAGAAGTCGCTTTAACTTCAAAGAAACCATCGCCAAGTTCAAGGATTGATACGTCAAACGTACCACCACCAAGGTCATATACAAGAATTGTTTGATCTTCTTCTTTTTCAAGACCGTAAGCAAGTGCAGCAGCTGTAGGCTCATTAACAATACGCTCTACTTCAAGACCGGCAATCTTCCCAGCATCCTTCGTTGCTTGACGTTGTGAATCGTTGAAGTAGGCAGGAACAGTAATAACAGCCTTTGTTACCGTTTCACCTAGATATGCTTCTGCATCAGACTTTAATTTCTGAAGAATAATCGCAGAAATTTCTTGAGGTGTAAAGTCTTTGCCCTCAACTGTTTCTTTGTAATCTGTTCCCATCTGACGCTTAATAGACATTACTGTATTCGGATTTGTAATTGCTTGACGCTTTGCTACTTCCCCAACAAGACGCTCTCCGTCTTTAAATGCTACAACGGATGGTGTTGTACGATTACCCTCTGGATTCGGGATAACCGTAGCCTCGCCACCTTCCATAACAGCAACACAAGAGTTTGTTGTACCTAAATCAATACCAATGATTTTACTCATGAATTATTCCTCCAATTTAAGAATTGTCATTTTTCATTTCTATATGTAAAGGATTACGCATTAACTTTAACCATAGATGGTCTAAGTACGCGATCCTTTAGTTTATACCCTTTTTGTAATTCTTCCACGATTTGATTTGAATCAAACCCTTCTTCCTCAACCTGCATAACAGCTTGGTGTAAGTGTGGATCAAAGGTTTGACCAACTGTCTCAATGACTTCTATACCTTCATTTTTCAGTGTATCTTGGAACTGGCGATAGACCATTTCCATTCCTTGAAGAAGAGATTTTGCTTCCTCTGCTTCAGGTTTTACAAGTAGTGCACGCTCAAAGTTATCAATTACTGGAAGTAACGCTTCAATAACGGTTTGAGCTCTATATTTCGCAGCCGCTTCTTTTTCTTCACGAGACCGGCGACGGAAATTATCATAATCAGCTTGAATTCTAAGAATACGGTTATTAAGTTCAGCAATTTCAGCAAGACGTACGTCTTCTTCATTCAACTCAACTTCTTGCTCCGTTTCTTCAGCTTCTTCGTTTGTACCTGTCGCAGTTTCTTCTGATACAACCGTTTCTTCTTCCATCGTTTGCGTTTCTTTTTCTGTCAACTCGTTCACCTCCTAGTAAAATTAACTATAATCTATGTAGTATGACAAAAAGTTATTGAAGAGCCACTTCACAACTAATTGTCAATATTACCATTTTCACCCTTGTTGATACAAGTTCGTTAATTGCCTTGTTAGATCTTTAGATAACATATCAACAACTCCAATTACTCTCTGATATTCCATCCGTGTTGGTCCAAGTATTCCAATTGTCCCCATATGCTTCCCAGCAATCGAATAAGAAGCCGTAATTAAGCTACAAGTGTCAAATGCTTCCAAATTGTTTTCTTGACCAATTTTCACTTGAATTCCATTTTGGGGTGAACGAAGAATTTGATGCATCGTCTTATCTTCTTCTAACATATTAAGGAGCATACGAACCTTATCAACATCTCTGAACTCTGGTTGTGACAAAATGTTTGTTTTCCCACTATAAAATACTTTTTCTACCTTCTCTATATCTAAAGATGGGGCAAGCATTTGTAAAATGTGCTCATAGTCTTGCATATGAGTACGAAGAACACTCTTTACCTCAGTGTGTAATTTTTGTCTGAGCTTATAAAGCGGAACTCCCATTAACCGGTCGTTAAGAATATTAACTGTCCGTTCTAAATCAGCTGGTTCAATTGATTCTGGAACCACTATCGTTTGGTTTTCAACATGTCCTGTATCCGTAACAAGAATTAAGATTGCAGAGCCTTTACTAAGTGGGATAATTTGAATGTTTCGTAAAGTAGCTTCAAACATTTCAGGACCAAGAACAAGTGAAATATAACTCGTCATATTTGATAATACTCGAGCTGAATGTTGAATTACTTCTTCTACTTCTCTAATTCGATCATTGAAAATAGATCGAATGTCTAATTCTTCATCAGCCGTTAAATGATGAGGCATGAGAAGATTATCGACATAATAACGATACCCCTTTTGAGATGGGATTCGTCCAGCCGAACTATGTGGCTTTTCTAAAAAACCTAACTCTTCCAGGTCAGCCATGTCATTACGGATTGTCGCCGGACTAAACGTAACATCATCTCTCTTTGAGATGCTTCTGGAACCGACTGGCTCTGCAGAACGGATATAATCATCAACAATAGCATGCAGAATCAACAATTGCCTATCTGTTAACATCCCCTCATCACCTCTGTTAGCACTCACTGCATTCGAGTGCTAAATCTAATGCTAAATTACCAAATAGGTTGGGTTTTGTCAATCATTTAAACCTTATTTTTAAGAAGTAAAACAAGATAAAGAAGTGTGCCTTCCATATTTTCAATATATAAATATACACTACTCCCGTCTTCCACATTTAAACTTTTGTATTATTCGTCACTTAAAACCGAAATAAATTGCTCAAACACTTCATTACCTAGTAATAAACCTTCTTCAGTTAATTTAATACAATTGTCTTCCATCTTTACGAGACCACGATCTCGAAGGAACTCTATTTGTTGACGAAAACACTCGGTTAGTGATCGTCCATATAACTGTTTAAATAATTTGAGGTTCACACCATCTCGTTTCCGCAATCCCATAAACATTGCTTCTTCGATCCGTTCAACAGGACTGACTCTATGCGTTTGAAGATTTGGTGTACTACCTTGTTCAATCGCTTTTAAGTATTTAGGAATCGGACCATGGTTCTGATGACGAATTCCGTTCACATACCCATGAGCCCCAGCACCAAAACCATAATATTCTTCATTGTTCCAGTAGACGAGATTATGTTTACTTTCAAAACCAGCTTTTGCAAAATTGCTAATTTCGTAATGTACAAAACCAGCATCTTTAGTTCGTCTTAAAAGATCTTGATACATAGTAACTTCATCTTCTTCAGGTGGCAATGTTAGCTTTCCTTGGCGTTGCCTGTTATAAAAAACCGTCTTTTCCTCGATCTTTAAAGAATAAGCAGAAACATGCTCAACCTCTAATGCTAAAGATTCAGTTATCGTTTCGTTAAAATGAACTGGTAATTGATTTGGTAATCCAAACATTAAATCAAGAGAGATATTCGAAAAACCTGCTACTCTACTTCTAACAACGGCATCTTCTACACTTGCTCTTGTATGAGTTCGACCAATTTCTTTTAGTAACGACTCGTTAAACGTTTGAACCCCCATACTTAGTCGGTTGATTCCGTTCTTTTTAAGCACAGCAAGCTTGTCCTCTTCAATGCTATCTGGATTGACTTCGATTGTGTATTCTTCTATGTCTTTTAATGGAAGCACTTCTTGCATTCCTTTTAATAAGACATCAAGTTGCTTGGCAGTTAGCGCCGTTGGGGTTCCACCACCAATGTAAACTGTCTTCAATCCAGTGGTTGGGTGATCTCTCATCGTCCTTTTCATCTCGAGTAACAGTGAATGTATATAGTCATCAACTGGCTGGTTTTTTAAGAACACCTTATTAAAATCACAATAATGACAAATGTGTTCACAAAAAGGAATATGGACATATGCTGCTGTAATCAAACTTCTTACCTCCTTCCTTTTTTTAATCTCTTTAAAAGCCAAAACCGCAGGAGCGATCCTGCGGTTTACGTACATGTTAGTCATCCATACGAAGTACAGCCATAAACGCTTCTTGTGGTACTTCTACGTTCCCAACTGATTTCATCCGTTTCTTACCTTCCTTTTGCTTCTCAAGTAGCTTACGTTTACGAGAGATGTCCCCTCCATAACATTTTGCAAGGACATTTTTACGCATCGCTTTAATGGTTGAACGAGCAATAACTTTTTGTCCGATACTTGCTTGAATAGGAACTTCAAAATGCTGACGAGGAATTAATTCCTTTAATTTTTCAACGATTATCTTCCCACGCTCATATGCAAAATCACGGTGAACGATCACTGACAAAGCATCAACTGTCTCACCATTTAAAAGAATATCCATTTTCACAAGATTAGATGACTTATAACCAATTAATTCATAATCAAAGGATGCATACCCCTTCGTGTTTGATTTTAATTGATCAAAGAAATCATAAACAATTTCAGATAACGGGATTTCATAAACAATTTGAACGCGGTTCGCATCAAGGTATTGCATATCAATGAATATACCACGCTTTTTTTGACAAAGCTCCATGACTGAGCCAACGTAATCGTTTGGCACCATAACCTTTGCCTTTACGTATGGTTCTTCAACATCATCAATTTTTTGCGCTTCAGGCATATTTGATGGATTATCAATTCGCACTTCTTCTCCACTTGTTGTTTTCACCCGATAAATAACACTTGGAGCTGTTGTGATTAGCGTTATGCCAAATTCACGCTCAATCCGCTCTTGGATGATTTCCATATGAAGAAGTCCTAAGAAGCCGCAACGGAAACCAAAGCCTAATGCTTGAGAAGTCTCTGGTTCATATTGTAATGAAGCATCATTTAATTCAAGACGTTCTAACGCTTCTCGTAAATCGTTGTACTCGTTTGTATCAATTGGATACAAACCACAATAAACCATTGGATTCATACGACGGTAACCAGGCAATGCCTCCGTAGCAGGATTATTAGCATTTGTGATCGTATCACCTACTCGAGTATCCCCAACATTTTTAATTGCGGCTGATAAGAAACCAACATCACCAACAGTTAACTCGTCACGTTTCTCTACTTTTGGTGTAAAAACCCCAATTTCATTTACCTCAAATTCTTTTCCGGTTGCCATCATTTTAATTTTTTGACCCGGCTTAACTGTCCCTTCAACAACACGAATATAGGCAACAACACCACGATAAGAATCGTAAAGTGAATCAAAGATAAGTGCTTTTAACGGTGCTTCAGGATCTCCTGTTGGAGCTGGTACTTTTTCTACTACTTGTTCTAGGATTTCCTCAATACCGATACCATTTTTTGCTGACGCGAGTACAGCATCAGAAGTGTCCAACCCAATGACATCTTCCACCTCTTGCTTCACACGATCCGGTTCTGCACTAGGCAAATCAATTTTATTAATGACAGGGAGAATCTCCAAGTCATTATCAAGCGCCAAATAAACATTTGCAAGCGTTTGAGCTTCTATTCCTTGCGCTGCATCAACAATTAATAAAGCCCCTTCACACGCTGCTAAACTGCGTGACACTTCATATGTAAAATCGACGTGTCCAGGTGTATCAATTAAATGGAAAATATATTCTTCGCCATCCTTTGCTTTATACGTAAGCTGAACAGCATTTAATTTAATCGTAATTCCGCGCTCTCGCTCTAAATCCATTGCATCAAGTGTTTGTTCTTTCATCTCACGGTCGGTTAACGCGCCCGTTTTTTCTAGAATACGGTCAGCAAGTGTCGACTTCCCGTGGTCAATATGAGCGATGATCGAAAAGTTACGAATCTTCGCCTGCCGTGCTAGCCTTTTTTCTCTACTCATTACATGATCACTCCTACATTCTCGTACAGGTACACTATTTTTAATTATACCAATCGTTTAAGAACCAAGCAACAACTGTTCTCTAAAACAAGCTATCAGCTTCTCCCTTCTCCCACACAACATAAAAAAACTAACATATTACAATTACTCTGCGTTAGTTTTTTCTCCATTTAAAACATTATCAACAAAAGACATTATTTGTGATAGAACTGCACGGCTTCCATAGTTCATCCCGTCTGCTATCGCATTCCCCATATCAGAGAAGAAGTTAAACCTGCCGACTTCTTCAACCGTTTGTTTTTTCTCTACTAGCTCATTTTGTTGTTTCTGTACAAGTTCATTCCCTTTCTTCGACTCAATCTGCTTTCCTTCTTGCTTTTTCAAAACAACAAGAGGTTCTGGTTGTGAGATTCCAAGCTTCTCATTCATTTGTTGAACCCCAAACAATGCACCTAGTAATAAAAGCAAGCTTATAACGAACATTCTCACAACCAGTTTTTTCATGTGAATCCTCCTCGCTTACTCAGCGTCTACCGCACCAGAATTAAAGTAATATTCTGAGAATACTTCCGCCATTACCTCGGCAGATCTATTTGTTTCTTCTAACGAATTGTAGATTCCACCCATTTCAATCAGAACTGAATTCTTCGATAAGTCTTGATTAAATTTCCCGTTTGTTAGACGTCCATCTTTAAAAATAACACCCCGACTTAAACCTGGGTAATTCTTCTCAAGTAAAGTATGCAGCTCTTTTGCCAATTGCATATTATGTTCATAGTTTTCATAGTTCCCACCAATTACAAACACTGTACGTGCATATTCTTCACCATTAATGGTTACAGTTGTCTTCTCCCTAGGAATCGTGTCTCTATGCAAATCAAAGAAAAATTCAAGGTCACTATTGTTTTCCATCGCTTCTTTTACGAATGCACGAGAAGCATCGTATGATTGGTTATACTGCCAGCCTCTATCAACCAAATTTGCTTGAACATCTCGCTCTTCTACTTCAACTCCTATCCCGCGTTTTTCCAGTTCTTGTGCTAGTTTCTCACCAACCAAAGTAATATTAATTTGTCTATGGAACGCCTCATTAGGCACATTCGTTTCTAGTTCCGGTAAGTAGGATTCTGTATTATGTGAATGAATAATATGAACAACCTTTCGTCCATTTGTTGTACCTTCCGATTGTTTTGCTTCTTTTTCCATTTCATCTAACTTTGCCAAACTTTCTTTGGTTGCTTCCCGTTCCGCCATAATAACATCCATTGGTGGGGCTGACTCAACCGGAAGAGTCGTATAGTCCATTCCATCTCCTGCTACTATGATTTGTCCATCATATAAAGCAAAACCAGGCAACTCCCTTCCAAGTAAACTCCTCGGGTCATCAGGGTTGATACTCGTCGCTACTTGAAATGCTATATTTGAAAGACTAGGAGGCTCACTACCTTCTGGCAATGCCCGTGTAAATAGTTTATTTTCCATACCCATTACATGAAGAAAATCTTCTCCTTTTATCCCATTTGCCCATTCATGAACTTGGTTCGAAGCAAGTCCATAACCTGGTTCAAATGAAGTTAGCATTCCAGTGAAGATAAATAACGCCATCATCCCTATAATAGTCATAACAATTAGTTTTTTTAAGCTCGTCCGATTGATCGAAACCGTGAAGCTACGAAACTGGTTTCTTTTCATGTTCTCATCCCTTCTCCTCGTGTGGGTAGCTTGTACATCGTATCTTGTCCAGTGCTGTAATGGTAAGGAGCTTCTAACCCACTACTATGTTCAGAAAAGTTCAAGTAGAACTGAAAAAAGAAACCAAATTCACACTATGAAAAGAAAAAGAAAAAGAAACCCCATAATAGAGGTTTCTAAACTAAACGCTATAGTTTTGCTTCGAGTTTGTTACAAAAGGGAAACCTACCCTTTTCGCTTCGAAGCGGCAATGGCTCCGCATGCTGCGGTTAGTGGGTGTAAGCACCTACGTTTTCTTGATTTATTCTTTGATGCAATGCTGCATTTAAGCCTGCAGCTAGGACATTTGCCATATCATCGATAAAGACGTCGACTTCTTTTGGTGTTACCATTAGATTATGACCAAGTGGCGCAAGCACTTCTCGTATTAACTGACGTTTTTCATTGTCCGGTAAATTTCCAATCATCCCCATAATCGTCTCTCGCTTCGCTTCATCCGGCAAATCTTCATCTGTTAACTTTCTTGTTTCACCAAAAGTCATGCCTGCTGGTGCAAGCGAGCGAGAAGGGGCATTCCCTTCTTTCATTTCACGTCCAAAATGCTTCAACACGTAGTCAATTGTATCGCTCGTGATCGAGACAGCATCAACTACTGTTGGAATTCCTACTGCAATAACGGGAATTCCAAGCGCTTCTTTGCTTAGTTCTTTGCGTTTGTTTCCAACCCCACTACCTGGATGAATGCCTGTATCTGAAATTTGGATCGTTGAATTCACTCGCTCAATTGAACGGGAAGCAAGAGCATCTATCGCAATAACAAAATCTGGTTTTGTCTTTTCAATAATTCCATAAATTACATCACTCGTTTCAATTCCTGTTAACCCCATTACTCCAGGTGTGACAGCACTAACAGAACGAAACCCATCTTGAACTTGTTCTGGAGCTAATTTAAACAAATGACTTGTAATTAGTAAATTTTCCACCGCAATTGGACCTAAGGCATCTGGTGTAACATTCCAGTTCCCAAGTCCCACAACTAAGCAAGTGTCTGTTTCTTTTATACCAATTCCCTTCATGAATTTAGAAAATTCATTGGCAAAAACACGTTCCAGATTCTCTTGAAGCTCCGTATCTTTTTTTCTAATGCCTTGTGCTTCAAAGGTTAAATAGTTACCTGCTTTTTTTCCTAAACGCTTTGCACCCACTTCATCAATGATAACGTGGGTTATCGTAACATCATCAATGGTCTCTTCATTTATTTGTACCCCGCTCACTTCTTTTGGTTTTTTTCCTTTTGCTGCCTTCTCTTCTTGCTCAAGAACCATTTGATGAGCTTCAACTGCTAAGTCAGTACGTATTTGATATTGGTCAAGATTCAATTCATCAGTCATATAGATCACACTCCTACTATAGAATCTCTCGTGATTGTAGTGTTTCCGGCACTACGTGTTTTCATTCTTCTATTGCAATTATGTCTGTTTTTTGGTAGAATGCAATTTGTTGTATGAATGATGCGAAACGTGTCACCGTACCTTAAAACAAGAAGCGAAACCGTTCATAATAGATGGACTGGGATCAACCTGAACAACATTTATTAGGAGGTGAATGATATGCCAAATATTAAATCTGCAATTAAGCGTGTGAAAACAGCTGACAAGCGTCGTGCACAAAATATCTCTGTTAAGTCTGCTCTACGTACTGCAATCAAGAACTTTGAAACAAAAGTTGAAGCTGGTGATGTTGAAGTAGCGAAAGCAGCTTTCACTGAAGCAACTAAAAAGCTTGATAAAGCAGCAAACAAAGGTCTTATCCATAAAAATGCAGCATCTCGTCAAAAGTCTCGTCTAGCTAAAAAGCTTAACGGCCTTTCTGCATAATAAGAAAAAACACACGATCTCAAGTCGTGTGTTTTTTTCAAATGAGTGGAGCCCCTGTCTGGTTTTAAGCCTGCTATGAGTAGGTTTCTCAATTCGCAGGCGCAGAGCCATTGCACTCCCCGTACTTTTAGTTATTTTGAATGAACACTCGCTAATTTCATTAATAACAATTCGACAGCAAGAACTTTCTCCATTTTCCCTGATTTAATTGCATAGTCAGTGTCTGTTGCAGCCTCAAGCAACCGTAGCAACTGTTCACCTTTAAATTTATCCACTTGCTGGCTTGCTAATTTCACTACATACGGATGAAGCTTTAGTTGTGCAGCCATTTGCTTTTGTGAATATGATCGTCTGCTCATTTCTTTTACTTGATAATAAATACGCAATTGCCTTGCTATTAAAGCAAGGAGCTTTAAAGGTTCTTCCTTTTGTTTTAATAGGTCATGATAAATGATCAACGCTTTATCTAATCGTTGCTTTACCGCAAAGTCAATCAAAGCAAACACATCTTGTTCAAGTGATCGTGCAACTAGCAAGTCAACAACCTCTGCATCAACCACACCGTTGACACCAACGTACAATGCAAGTTTTTCCATTTCAGATGCAAGCATTAAAAGGTGGGGACCTGTTCGCGCTAATAAATGTTCCTTTCCATCATTCGTGAAACCAAATCCTTTTGCTTCAGCTTGATTATCTAACCATTGAACTAGCATTTTATTATCAAAAGGGAAACATTCAACTAATGCAGCTGTCTGTTTTAACTCTTTTGTTATTTTTTTCCGTTCATCTAATTTTTCATACGGTGCTTGTATAATGAAAATAGCATCGGGTGAAGGTTGTTTTATGTATTGCTGTAGCCTAGTAATATCGTGCTCCAATTTCGTTTCTTGTTTTTGACTCGACACTAGAGAAAAATCTTTTAAAACAACTACTTTCCTCCCACCAAAAAAGGGAAATGTCTCAGCCTCTTCTACCGCAGTATCCAGTAGCGTTTCTTGTAAACTGAACGTGATGATATTTGGGTCATCTAGAGAACCGACAGTGTTTTTAATTATATGAAATAAAAGATCTTCCATCAGAAAAGTTTGTGTACCATACATAAAATAAACAGGTTTTATATTTCCTTGCTGAACTTCCTTTTTTACCTTTAAATATGACATGTTCATTCCTCATTTTCTTGCATATGTACCAAAGAATTTTGGTATACTATGCATTAGATTCTTTTCTGGTCCTATGAGCATAATGTTTAATAAGTATTTCATGATGCAGTGTGCTTTGATGTAGTCATTCATATGTAAGCTCACTTGCATTACTTTATTAAACACATACTTTTAGGATAGACAATGAACCTTTCGTTGACAAGGAAAATGAGAAAGGGGTCTAGCTCCTTATATGCCAAACCCCCATTTATGATAAACGTCATGAAATAAGAACCCGGGACCTCTTATTCACGACGATAACCACGACCGCCTTGCACTATTTATAATATCCTATGCAAAGCAAAACTATAGGTGACAACTCTTTACAGACAAACCAAAAGTCCCAAAAGCTTTCTAACAATTTCTTGAACATGGTTATTTTCGTGTAAAAAAGGTTAAAGAACTAACCTTTTTAAATAACCTCTTCTAGCATTTTTTTAGTTGATCCCGTATACTTAAATTTGTATAAGGAGGAGTGCCAAATGCATTTTGAAAAAGAAGTTCAATGTAAACGAAATGACGCAATCGATTCAGCTGTTGGGTTTATCGTTCCTTTTGGATTCTTTGCTACCCTTTTCATTATCGCTTCAATCATCGATGTATTTAGCGGTATGTAAACAGATGAACTGATAGACTAAGGGAGAACCATATGTTAGATGGTTCTCTCTTTTCTTTTCACTCGATATTATCCATCGCTTTTCTAATATCCACTTTTCCATCCTTTATGATAATTTGTACGGCTCCATCTAGATCGCTTCTCCATACTGGAATATTTTGTTCTGTTATTCTTTTAGTCACTTCTTCATGCGGATGTCCATATCGGTTATTACGCCCAGCTGAAATTAAAATCATTTTCGGCTTTAATTGTGTTAGAAAGGGCTCTGTTGTCGATGTGCGACTTCCATGATGCCCCGCCTTTAGAACATTAACTTCTAAATTTGGGTACGTAGAAACAATTCTTCTTTCCCCTTCTTCCTCTAAATCTCCAGTAAAAAGAAACGAAACTTGCTCAAGTATTACATACAACACAATGGACCTTGCATTTAAATCAGACTCTGTTCCAACTGGGGATAAGACAGTAAACTCGGCGGCTCCTTCTTTCCACCTCACCCCTTCTTGAACAAAATGAACCCTAGCATCACTTTTAGATAATTCATGTAAAAGCCGTTGCTCGTATTCACCTTCAACTGGCCCTTTACTATAAATAACTTCTTGAATACGTACTGATTGTCCTAGAGCGCGTGCACCACCAATATGATCCAAATGTCCGTGAGTAAGAATTAAATGATCTACTTGACTAATTCCACGAGCCTTTAATGCCGGTACAACGATACTAGCTCCAACATCAAACGACCTCCTTTTTTCTCTCCATTCTTCATTAAAAAAAGAAAAAGTACCACCTGCGTCAATTAAGTAAACAGCCCGCCTATAGGGAAGCTCAATTAAAAAACTATCCCCTTGACCTACATCAATCATCGTTACTTTCGCTCTTGAATCAAAGTAAGGGAAGGAAAGTTGGACGACTAACAAGACGCTTAACATTAGAATAGGTCTCATCCACCAGTTCCTTATTCCTTCTTCCCACTTGAGCAATCCATAAATGATTCCAACATAAAAACAAATGACAAGCAATATTGACGGTTTTCCAACAATGAAAGAAGCTCCCTTCATCTCTGCACTATAAAGTAAAAATGTATGAACGCTTGGAACAATGAATTCAAGAAAAAGAAGTGGATAGTTAAACATCCCTGGCACAAGAAGAAAAAGAAAAAAGGAGACAAACGTGAGTGGAAGGACCAACATTGTAATAAAAGGAATATACACAATATTTAATGGAATGCTTAGCCAAGAAAATTCATACATTTGCCTCAATAAAATAGGAGCAGAGAGAGCTTGTGAGATCACTGTCACTGCAATCAATTGAGATGCCACATGACTATAACGCGCTTGCAAAGTTGGTGCTGATATAATCAGCCCAAACGAAACGAGAAAAGACAATTGAAACCCAAGTTGAAAAATAGCGTACGGTTGAAAAAGGAGATAAATCAAATACACAGCAACAATACCTAATAAAGGAGGTATACGAGCTCGAATACGCAAACAAATGAGGACGACCATCGCCATTAAGGATGCTCGAATTACCGAAGGGGCAGCACCTGCAATTATAATATAAATAGGTAATAACACAAGCAATACTTCCATCGCTCGTTCTCGCGTCATCCCAATCCGAATAAGGAGATAAAAAACAGCTGCGACAATCATGCCTACATGCAGACCAGAAACAGCGAGTACGTGAATGACTCCTAAACTTTTATAGGCCGCGAGCACATCTCCATCTAATAAAACTCTTTCCCCAAACAACAATGCACTCATAATTCCGTTAAATTCAGGACTTACCTCTTCTTCCATTCGTTGAAGCTGTTTGTGGCGCCACCGATTGAGTTGTGTGAGGAAATTTTTCCTTTGAGGTTCAATACACTGTATTCCTTCTCGCTTTGGTCTTAAAACCCAAAATATATACTGCTCTTGCAAATAGCGTTTATAGTTAAATTGCTCAAAATTAGTTGGTGGAAGAGGAGAAGTGAGAGAGCCCGCAATTTTGCATAAGTCGCCTAGAGAAAGACCCTTCATATGTTGTTGTTCACCTTCACTATAAAGGTAACCATGAACTTGTATAGTTTCTTTGCTATCACTGATCAAACGAAACGATAACGAATCACCATCTACAATAGGGATTGTTTTGATAGTTCCATAAATTATTTGGTCTCCAGACTGAAAAACAGTCACTTGCTGTTCACCCGCAAACGTACCAACAAGGTAGTAGAAAAGAAAAGCGAACGTAACGATTAAAAGCCTTTCTCTGAAGAACGAACGATGAAACAGGCAAAATAAAAGGAAAATCGATAACACGATAAAATAAGGAAGACTAGGTCCTTGGAGAGGTAAAAGAAGACCCAGTGTTGCGGCAATTGGAAGAAGGGAAAAGAGATGAAAAATCGTCGTTCACCCCTTTAGGAAATTTTCTGTAAATAACATATTAGCTTGATCACGCATCTGTTGTAACTCTTTTTTAGGAATCCCTGCATGATCTAATTTATCTAATAATTCTGCAGTGAATTTCATTTTTGCCATATGATATTGATCGAAACTCATCTCATCTAACTCGACTTGTAAAACAGAGATACCTGCATCACGAAACATTTCTTTTGCATAAGGATGATTCTTATAATCTTTTGCATAATAAATATGTTTAATACCAGCTTGAATGATGGCTTTTGAACAATGTACACAAGGAAAGTGAGTAACGTAAATCTCTGAACCTTCAGTTGGTACACCAAACTTCGCACATTGCAGTAGTGCATTCACTTCAGCATGAATGGTACGTATGCAATGATTATCCACGACATAGCAGCCGTCATCAATACAATGAGCGCCACCCGAAACGGAACCATTGTATCCTCCCGCAATAATTCGTTTTTCTCGAACAATCGTTGCACCAACCATTAACCTTGTACATGTACTCCTTAATGCTAATAAATGACTTTGTGCCATAAAATATTGGTCCCAAGAAATTCTTTCCACTTATGACTCTCCCCCTTATGATTCTTACTATTAGTTTAGAAAAAAGCGCGTACAACGTCAATGATGACTATATTTCAATTGAATACAATATGGTCTGCTAACTGTTCAGCTGATTTCGGTCCAATACCTGAGACATTTTGAAGATCATCGATTCCTTTAAAAGGTCCATGTTCCTCTCTGTGACTGATAATAGCAGCTGCCTTGGCAGGCCCTATTCCTGGAAGTTGCTCTAGAACAACTTCATCTACCCGATTAATCGCTATTTTTCCATCTTCATTTCTAGCCACTGACTTAGCCATCTCTTCCTGCACTTCTTCTCCTTCTCTTGGTACATAGATCATCATCTCATCTTGAAGCAATTGAGCTAGATTTAATTGTAACTCATCTGCCTCAGAAAGAAACCCTCCTGCCATTTCAATCACGTCATGCATTCGACTTCCCTCACTTAATTCATAAACTCCTGGTAAGGCAACGGCTCCTTTTATATCTACTATCACCTTTGTTTCTATTTCTATTAAAGCTGGAGGAATCACCTCTCCCGCTTGCACCAACTCCGCTTCTAAAAAATCAAATTTCACTTCTTCCTTATTAGCATTGCGAAAATGCAGAAACAATACTAAACTGACTAATAGCAGGATGCCAATTGAAAAGACAATATGTTTTTTCTCAGGTATTTTCTTGATCACTTTGATCACACCCTTCTTATAAAGTACAATTACAAACATGACCCCACACAAGGCGGGCAAAAAAGGAGACGATTTACATGGCTGTACATATACAAATTGCAGAACAAGTTAGAAAGCACAGAGAAGCACAGAAACAGTTTCTTGCATTGGATTCACAAAGAGAGCGCGCGATTGAAGTTGCGATTGAACTAGCAAAGTCAAAAAAGTTAGTCCAAACAACTGATATCAATCAAATTACTGAGGAAATGAATCAAATTGCTATGCAATTTCAATTCCCGCCTCGTAAACTCGTTACACCTGATATGATTATAAAATTCATAAACAATAAGTAAGTTCAAGTCATAACAGACCTTCTTTCTTCATACGTTTAGTCATAGCGGTGTTCGTGTATAAAATTACTGTTGAAGGAGGGGGCTAACTTGAAAATTGGAGTAATCGGAACTGGAAGTATGGGCACAATCTTGGTTGAATCTTTTATTGAGACTGGCGCAATCACTCCACAGCAATTAGTCGTTACGAATAGAAGCAAAGCGAAAGTAGAAGCATTAAAGAAGCGGTTTACCGGTCTCTCAATTGCACCTGATGCATCTACAGTTGTTCAAGAGACTGACGTGATCTTCTTGTGTACCAAACCTTTACAATTTCCGAATGTCCTAAGGGAGATTGCACCCGTTTGCCACGCCAACAAATTTATTATTTCTATTACTAGTCCTATCTCAGTTGAGCAATTAGAAGACATGGTCGATTGCCAAGTAGCTCGAGCTATTCCAAGTATTCTTAATCGAGCTCTTACAGGACCATCTCTATTAAGCTTCGGAGACAGATGTACGGAGGAAAACAAACAGTTCTTACTGAAGCTAATGTCCAAAATATCTGAACCACTTATTATCGATGAGAAGATTACGCGAGTTTCGTCTGATATCGTCAGTTGCGGACCTGCATTCTTCAGTTACATCATGCAGCAATTCATTGATGGAGCCGTTAGACAAACGAATATATCTCAAGAAGATGCAACAATCCTTGCTACGAATATGATGATCGGAATGGGTAAGTTATTAGAAAAGGGACACTTCACATTGCCAACGCTCCAAGAACGCGTATGTGTACCTGGTGGGATTACTGGAGAAGGCATTAAGGTTTTAGAAGCTGAAATTGGATCGATGTTTGATCACTTGTTTCAACAAACTCATGCAAAGTATTACGAGGACCAAGAATTAATCTCTGAAGCTTTTTCAAAAAAATAATAACAGAAGGGAAGAGCATAAATATGCTCTTCCCTTCTGTTATTCGCCACTTTTGTTTATTTTCCTCTCATTTTTTTACGAGCAGTAAAAAAAATTCGTTCACTCTGATCTGTAGGAGTAGCAACCGTAAAATCAGCATATACACTTATATCACAAAACCCTGCTTTTATAAGCCAGTCATGGTATTGCTTAATTGAAAATGTTCGTTGCTTATGTAGTTCTAACACACGCTCGTAATATCCACTTGATTCTTCCCGAACAAAAAATGTTAGCTCATGCTCAATACTATGAGGGTAAACACCCTCAAAAGATGTCCATATGTAAGCGAGGTCTTCTCCATCTTCAGCAAAAGTCTGACCTATAAAGCCTTCTTGAATTTTATTAAGCGAGTGGACATCAAACAAGAAGAATCCTCCTTCTTGTAAATGTCGATGCACACCTTCAAACGTACGACAAACTTCTACCTCTGTCTCTAAATAATTAAGCGAGTCACAGAAGATGGTTACCACATCAAAACTTCCTAATCCTTCTAAGTCAGTCATTGATTGATGGAACAGGGGAGGAGAAAATCCTGCTTGCTCGCATTTTTCTTTGGCAACAGACAACATCTCTAGAGAGAGATCAACCCCGACTGTTTCAGCCCCTTCTTTCTGCAACCTTACTAAAAGCTCACCTGTTCCACAACCAACATCAAGCACAGATAGACCATCAAACTGACGTTGATTTAATTGTAAACGTAAATAGTCTATCCATCTTTCATATGGTGCATCTTCCATAAGGCTATCATACAAAAAAGCAAAAGCTTGATAATTCATAGAGACTCCTTAGATTATCGAACACATTATTTTTTCAAGTGCGTCCAACCATCACGTTGTTCGATTTTGTTTTCTTTCATCAACTTCCCAAGAGCACGTTTAAATTTTGCTTTACTAATGGAAAAACGTAATTCAATGTCTTCCGGTGGGGTCTTATCCCAATAAGGCATAGAACCACCACGTTCTTTCAAAAACGAATAAATCCTATCTGCATCCTCTTCTTGTTGATCTGACCTTAAAGGATTCATCGTCACGTTAATACGACCATCTTCACGTACATAGTGGACCCTTACTTTTAGATGCTCCCCGTATCTTATCGTTCCGTTCATTTCGTCATTATGCAAGAAAGCTATAAAACCTTCATCCGTTAAAAGCAATGCACCCTCGTCTAGAAAATGATAAACAAATCCACTTACATCTTTGTTCATCATATCTGCGGTTGCTTTTTGGGCATTTTGTTCTATTGGCTCTCCTTTAACGAGTTTCCCCATTAACCGACCTTTTTTATCCCAAGTTAATGACAAAGGCAGTTTATCCCCTGGCTTAGGCCACATCTCTCGATCGTAAGGAAGTTCATCCATCGATAAAAAAAGGTCCCGTGAAATACCATTATGAAAAAAGACACCATGACCTGTTTTCACCTCAACAGCTTCAAGCCATGCAACTTCGTCAACTTGTAAAAAAGGCTCTTCCATTGTCGCTGCTAGCCTTTCTTGATGATCATGATATAGAAATACATCGACATGATCTCCAATTTCAACTTGCTTTGTGACTTCTCTTTCATGCAAAAGAATATCTGTCTTTCCGTCACTTACAAAATAGCCGAAACTCGCTTTTCGTATAACTTCGAGGTTAACCGTATATCCAGGCTTAAGATCCATTAGCCCAAAACTCCTTCTAATTCAATCGTTGGAGCATCTCCCCAAAGTTTCTCTAAGTTATAATAGATCCGTTCTTCTTTATGGAAAACATGGACAACAACATCCCCTAAGTCAATAAGAACCCATCTTGCTTGATCAATTCCTTCTAAGCGCTTAATTTCAATTCCTTGTTCTTGAACAACTTTTTTTAGTTCTTGTGCGATAGCCTGCACTTGTTTATCTGAGTTACCATGGCAAATGACAAAATAATCTGCAATAAGGGAAACTCCTTCCATGTTTAAAGCCACAATATTTTCTGCGCGTTTGTCATCTAAAGCCTTTACTGCAAGTGTTAATAGCGATGAATCATTCACTGACATCACTTCTCCTTTTTTTGTGTATTAATTTATTATACGTAGCGAGCGTCTCTGGAAAAACAAGCTGCCTTCTTCTCATGAGGAAAGCAATTGTATTTTCTAACGCCTGAATAATCGCTTCATCAAGATCCCGTTTAGCAAGTTTCCTCACATCTTCAACACCTTTAAACTGTCGACCAGGCTCAATATAATCAGCAAGAAATACAATTTTCTCGAGTAGCGTCATATCGGGCCTTCCAGTCGTATGATAGCGAATTGCATTTAATATTTCTTGATCAGTTAAACCAACCTCATGTTCCACAAAGTAAGCTCCACATGGAGCATGTAATAATTCATCACCAAATCCTAAACAGGATTTATCTGATAGTTTCTCCATTACTACACGTTTCATTTCTTCCTTATCACGAAACTTTGCGTAGTCATGAAAAACGGCTGCAAGTTCAGTCTTTTCTCTATCTGCTCCAAAACGATGAGCAAGTTCATCTGCAGTAGCTACAACACCAAGGGTATGGGTATACCGATGATCAGTAAGGTGAAGCTTTACTATTGCCAATGCTTGTTCTCGGTTCATACAATGACCTCTCTTTCACCAATTCTTCTACAACTTTTGGAACCATATACGTAATTGGTTTCCCTTCCTGCACTCTTTGACGAATCGTTGTCGATGAAAGATCGACTTGAGGCATTTCTAAAAGACAAACAAAGCTTGAATAAACTGTTGTTTCAACAGAAGATCCAGGTCTTTTTACACCAATAAAGGTTACCAACTCCATTAACTCATCAATTCTCTCCCATTTCGGGAGATATTCAATCATATCTCCACCAATTAAAAAGTAAAATTGATCATTCGGATACAATTGTTTTAATTGCTTCATTGTATCGATTGTATAGGAAGGACCTTCTCTTTCCAATTCAATTGTGTTTACATGAAATCGTTCATTCTCATTTGTTGCACCAATCAGCATATCAACTCGATCTTGATTTGAAGCAAGATCATCACTTTCCTTATGCGGAGGCACATTAACGGGGATAAACCAAATTTCATCTAAATCATATGCAACTAACACTTCTTGAGCAAACAACAAATGACCAAGATGAGGCGGATTAAAAGTACCACCAAACAGTCCGATTTTTTTCATGGTTTCACTCTCCTACTTATTTTTATTAAGAAGGGAGAACAATTTCCTTGTTTTCTTTCGATTCCTTATATAAAACGATCGTATGCCCAATCACTTGGACAAGCTCTGCCCCTGTCAAACCAACAAGCTTATGCGCTACCTCATCTTTGTCTTCATCACAATTTTGCAAAATACTTACTTTAATTAATTCCCTCGTTTCAAGCGCTTCTTCTATTTGTTTACTCATATTTTCATTAACTCCTCCTTTTCCTACTTGGAAAATTGAGTTTAAATGGTGTGCTTTCGAACGTAAAAATCGCTTTTGTTTACCTGTCAACATATTGTTCCTCCTAATTTTTCTAATACTAACTTTCTCATACGATTGTGATCTGGTCTTACGCCAGTCCAATGTTCAAACGAAAGAGCTGCTTGGTTCACAAACATACCAATTCCTGTATGTGATTTCCCACCTCTTACTTGGGCCTCTTTTAGAAATTTTGTTTTTAGTGGGTTGTATATTAAATCACTTGCGATCGCTCCAGCCCTTAAGTTTTCTAATGATAGTGGTGAATCCTCTATACGTGGACTCATTCCTATCGATGTTGTATTAATGAGTACATCAAACTGATCCAAGTTCTGCTCCACTTCAGCTCGAGTTGCCCGATTGGCTGTAGTTTGAAACATCTTTGCTAATTCAAGTAAAGGCTCTATTTTGTCTTGTGTACGATTTGTTATCGTTAAATCTCCAATACCATAACGAAGTAAAGCTGTAATAACTCCTCTTGCCGCACCTCCGGCTCCAATAATTAGAAACCGTTTGTTCGTTATATCTTCATTCGTTTCTTCGATTAATGACTGTACATATCCACGACCGTCTGTATTATGACCAATTAGTTTTCCATTTTGATTTACGATCGTATTCACAGCACCAATCTGCTCAGCTTCTTCATCAACTTCATCTATAAATTTCATAACAGCGATTTTGTGTGGTACTGTCACATTGCACCCTGCTATACCTAGAGCTTTGATTCCTGTTATCGCCTCTTCAAGCATTTCAGGCTCTACGTCAAACGCTTGATAATTAGCTTTTATTCCTACATTTGAAAACGCATCATTATGAATAAGTGGTGACATAGAATGCCCGACTGGGTGTCCTAACAAACCATAAACTTTCTCCATCTTCCCTAGCTTCCCCCTTACGAAAAAACATTGTATATGATAAAAGAATAACTTCACTCCGTTAGTACTTTAATGAGACCCTGACTTATTACAATAATTCATTGCTTCGAGGTTTTTCAAAAAGGTAAAAATCGACCTTTTTGCTACGAAGCGGCAATGGCTTCACTCGCTACTCGTATTCAAGGAGAAACCCGCTCCTTGAATACTTAAAACCTTGTAGCGGCTCCGCTCATTGCTTCGAGGTTTTTCAAAAAGGTAAAAATCGACCTTTTTGAAAAACCTCTCTTATATTATTGATTCTCGGATTGTTACGTTAACTCCTTTAGGGGCATATCCGTCAACTTGGATATTTATGCCGTTTACTGTTACCCAGCCAAGTCCTGAGAAAACAATGTCCACTTTTTTATCTTTAATATGAAATGTATGCTTTACCAGTGGAGGAAGTGAATCTTTACTCTTTGGACCAGGTGGTGTTAATAACTCCCCTATTTGATTTTGATAAAGTTCTTCAGCCTTCTCTTGTTTTGTCCGGTGAATATGCAATTCATTTGAACGATAGCAAGTGAAAGATGTTCTCTCTCCTTTTACAAAATCAAAGCGACCAAGTCCACCAAAAAACAATGTTTGACCTGCATTCAGTTGGTAAACCATTGGTTTTATTTCTTTTTTCGGTGTAATTACTTTTAATTCATGCTTATCTATATAATGAGCCATTTGATGATGATTAATGATTCCTGGCGTATCATAAAGGGCTCGTCCATCATCAAGTGGAATATCAATCATGTCTAATGTTGTGCCTGGAAAATGTGATGTGGTAATCAGCTGTTCTGTATCTCCACCAAATGTTTTAATCACTTTATTAATAAATGTTGATTTTCCAACGTTTGTACAACCAACAACATACACATCTTGACCTTTTCTAAGACGGTCAATTTTAGATGCTACTTCTTCAATACCAATCCCTTTTTCTGCACTCATTAGCATGACGTCAATAGGTTTTAGTCCAAGTTCTTTAGAAGATTTTTTCATCCAGTTAATCAATCGATTGTGGTTTAGAGATTTCGGCAATAAATCGACCTTATTTCCAACTAACATTACATCATTTCCTCCAACAAAACGATGTAATCCAGGCAACCAACTTCCTGTAAAATCAAAGATATCAACAACTTTCACAATTAACGCCTTTTTTTGTCCTAACCCATTTAAGATTTTCAAAAAATCATCATCGGTTAACGAAACATCCTGTACTTCATTATAATGTGTTAAGCGAAAACAACGTTGACAGATGATTACATCTCTTTCCAATGCCGACGCAGGGGCATAACCCAGTGTTTCTTTCGCTTCAGACTGAATTGTCACACCACATCCAGCACATATTACATTTCTTTCTTCCATTCTTCATCCTCCCAATACCAGTACTATTACAAGAATTACCAGCATTTTAAATAGTAGTTACCACTGATTGATAAATTCTCACTCTTAAACGTTCCATCCTCTTTCTATTATGAGAGACAATCGTTCCCTTCATCCTGCATTCCCTATCTGTTTTATCTTTTGAGTTTTTTAAACAATTACACACACTTACAAATTCCCATCCTTTTACCGGTTGTCTTACCAAACTTTAACTATACCTTTAGTCACTTTCTTTTTCAATAAATTAAATGAGTTATTATTTAAACACTACTTTACTTTTATAAATCCAACAACTACACCCATCTTAAAGAGTATTCAATCAGCAAAAATCGACTTTTGACGAACTTCCATAAGAAAAAATGTAAAATATTTCATCATTTTTAAAAACTTTTCGACAAAGATAAGCAACAAACAACGCTTGTGGATAACTTTATACACGCTATCCCATCATTAAAACTAGGGGTTTCAATTGGTAATAAACAGGGAACTAACAACTTATCCACCACTTCGTGTGGATAAGTAGAACGGTTGTTCTATTTAGGAGGTCATGGTAGGATTAAATCACAACAAACGACTTACTATCATATTTCACATAATGAATGACTATTCCTATAAAATTGGACAAACAATTACAGAGGAGGTGAACCTGTCTACATTCGACAGGAACAATATGCAAAACCTTTCGGACGAGCTTCTTATTGAGACTTACTATAAGGCTGTAGAATTAAACTTGAATCATGATTTCATTGAATTAATTCGAGTAGAAATAGCAAGACGTTCCCTCTCTGACAAAATTAAATTATCTTCATAAGAGTTTGTTCAAAAGCAATAAGTGGAGCCTATTGCACCTTCTCTCTTCATAATGAATAAAGGAGTTCTAAAAGGGCTTTTTCCCCTTTTAGAACTCCTTTTAAAAGCAGCTATCGCCTTCATGTCGATAGCTGCTTTTTTATGAATTGGCAAACTTCACTTACTCAATTGACCTTGGCATACGATCCCCAATTCGAATGTATTCTCGCGGTTGAAAGGGGAATGTTGTTGGAACATCATCATTCAGCTGTTGAACGTTAACTGAATCTGGCCAATCTAATCCTTTTTCATGGATCGTCCGATTGTTAAAATCATTGGCATACCAACCCCCAGCAAATAGGAAAATAAAAATACCAATCGACACTAGCCCTTTTTTCTTTTTCGTCATAGCTGTCACTCCTGTTTAGGGAACATTCTTTTATCTAGAGTGGTGCACATCGAAAAAAAATATACATAGAATTGTTAAATTTTGTCGATACTTACACAATCGATTTTAACAAAATACGTCTTTTCCCAAAAAAATTTTTGCCGTTTTTATCTTATTTCTACATATTTAATAACATGTAGAGAATCCGCTAATGCTAAGGGTGTCTCGGGTGCACGTGTTAATAAATTAGGTTATACTTCTATTTGTATAAGAATTGTGCGAGAAGTAGCAGAGTGAAATAGCAGGGTATAAATATATGTAAATGCACAATTTAACATGGATTACATTTAAAGAAGGAGGTATATCATTTTGACGGTTTTACATTGGGCTACAATCTCCCCATTTTTGTTAGCCATTTTGATTCCTTTTTTGTATAAGTACGCAAGACCGATACATACGGGGTGGTTCGTCCTTGTACTCCCGCTCGTCTTGTTCATTTATTTCATTCAATTTATTCCTATAACATCAGCTGGTGACGTTATAGAATATAGTGTCCCTTGGGTTCCTTCTCTAGGGATTAATTTTACTGTGTATCTTGATGGTTTAAGCTTACTATTTCTTTTATTAATTACAGGGATCGGTACTCTAGTTATCCTATATTCGATCTATTATTTATCAAAGAAAACAGAAAAGCTAAACAACTTTTATGTTTACTTACTCATGTTCATGGGGGCTATGCTTGGAGTCGTCTTATCAGATAACTTAATCGTACTCTATGTATTTTGGGAATTAACAAGCTTAGCTTCTTCTTTATTAATTAGTTATTGGTTCCACCGTGAAAAGTCTACATATGGTGCTCAAAAATCGATGCTTATTACCGTATTTGGTGGATTATCGATGCTTGGTGGTTTTTGCCTTCTTTATGTGATGACGGGAACATTTAGTATTCGTGAAATCATTGCCCACGTCGATCTAATAACAACAAGCACGCTCTTTTTACCTGCTATGCTTCTTATATTACTTGGAGCTTTTACGAAATCTGCACAATTCCCATTTCACATCTGGTTACCAGACGCGATGGAAGCACCTACACCAGTAAGTGCTTACCTGCACTCAGCAACAATGGTTAAAGCAGGTATTTATTTAGTAGCTCGTCTAACTCCTGTATTCGGTGGTGGTGCTGAATGGTTCTGGATTTTATCGGTTGTCGGGATTACGACACTGTGCTGGGGCTCTATATCAGCAGTTCGCCAAAAAGATCTCAAATCAATCCTTGCTTTCTCAACAATTAGTCAGCTCGGTTTGATTATGTGTTTGCTTGGCCTTGGGTCTGCTTCTCTTTATTACGGAGAAGGTACAGAAACCATTTACACAACTGCTATCCTTGCTGCAGTTTTTCACCTAATCAATCATGCTACTTTTAAAGGTAGTCTGTTTATGACTGCAGGTATTATTGATCACGAAACTGGAACTCGTGACATCCGTAAACTCGGTGGATTAATGACGATTATGCCTGTTACATTTACGATTTCTTTGATTGGTCTAGCTTCAATGGCAGGTTTGCCACCATTTAATGGTTTTCTTAGTAAAGAAATGTTTTTTACAGGTGTTTTAAATTCAACAGAACTTGATATTTTCAACATGCAGACTTTGGGCGTGCTTTTCCCAATTCTTGCTTGGATTGCGAGTGTATTCACATTCGTTTACTGTATGGTGATGTTCTTTAAAACCTTCACTGGAAAATTCAAACCAGAAAACTATGATGTCAAACACGTACATGAAGCTCCGATTGGAATGTTAATCAGTCCTATTATATTAGCGTCATTAGTCGTAATATTTGGGTTCTTCCCTAACTTACTTGCTTACACACTAATAGAACCTGCCATGGCAGCCATTTTGCCAAACCTCTTAGCCGAGGGTGAAGTGTTTTATGTGAACATTTACCATTGGCATGGGTTTAATGCCGAGTTGTTTATGACTATGGGAGTGATCGCACTAGGTACCTTCATCTTTCTAATGATGAAAAGATGGTCAAAAATGGCGTTTTATTTAAAAGAACGCGATCCGCTCAACTGGTTCTATGATAATTCTTTATCTGGCTTAATAAGTGGTTCTCAATTTATCACACGTATTCAAATGACTGGTCTTTTGCGTGATTACTTCGTCTATATGTGTGTATTTATGATTTTGCTCTTCAGTTACACGATGTACCGTTACGATGCATTTGCGATTGATACGGTTAATGTTACAGGAATTGATCCATTTATGTGGATTCTAACGCTCGTATTTATTGGAGCAACATTGGTCATTCCTTTTATCAACCACCGTATTACAGCTATTATTGTTGTTGGTGTTATCGGGTTTCTACTAGCATTGTTCTTTGTTGTCTTCCGTGCACCAGACTTAGCGCTTACTCAGTTACTAGTTGAAACCGTTACGGTCGTTCTCTTTATGCTAGCGTTCTATCACTTACCAGAGTTGCGTAAAGAGTCGTTTAAACCACGTTTCAATTTTGTTAACTTGATTATTTCGATAGCTGTTGGCGGACTTGTAACAGCTATTGCGTTTAGTGCAGCAGCACTTGGAAATGAAGCAAACTTTGAATCAATTGCAGAGTATTTTATTCAAAATTCAAAAGAGCTAGCCGGCGGTTACAATATGGTTAACGTTATCCTTGTTGACTTCCGTGGCCTTGATACTCTTCTTGAAGTACTTGTACTCGGTATTGCTGCACTCGGTGTAGTAGCTCTAATTAAATTGCGAATGACAGGGAGGGAAGATGTGTGAAGAAACAAATCAAATCAAATGAATTAATGCTTCATACGTTGACTAGAGTTGTCACCTTCATCATCCTAGCCTTCTCGGTGTACTTATTCTTCGCCGGACATAATAACCCCGGCGGAGGTTTCATAGGAGGGTTAATGACAGCTAGTGCGCTTCTTTTAATGTATCTTGGATTTGATATGAAGAGTATGAAAAAGGCATTGCCGTTTAACTTTACTTCAATGATTGCGATTGGCCTTTTAATTGCAATTGCAACAGGCGTTTCCAGTATGCTATTTGGCTATCCATTTCTTACTCAATTCTTTGAATATTATCAGCTACCTATTTTAGGAAAAACGGAACTTACAACAGCATTGCCATTTGATCTAGGAGTTTACTTAGTCGTTGTTGGGATTGCCTTAACGATAATTTTAACGATTGCGGAGGATGATGCTTAATGGAAATACTAATGTCCATCACTGTTGGGATCCTCTTCATGGTCGGCACTTATATGATTTTAACGAAAAGCTTACTACGTGTTATTTTAGGACTAATCCTATTATCACATGGGGCTCATATGTTGCTTTTAACAATGGCTGGTTTACAGAGAGGAACGCCACCGCTGCTAAGCTTAGGATCAGATGCCTATAGTGATCCGCTACCACAGGCTCTTATCCTAACAGCGATTGTAATTAGTTTTGGGGTCACATCTTTCTTACTCGTCCTAGCTTACCGGACATACAAAGAACATAAGACGGATGATTTAGACCAATTGAGGGGATCTGCTGATGAATAACTTAATAATTTTACCGGTTCTAATCCCGTTTATTATTGGAACAATCTTAATCTTGTTTGCAAAGCATCATACCATTCAACGTGTAGTTAGCGGAATTACAGTGATTGGTATGCTAATCCTATCTATTTATATTGCCGTATTTGTCTATCAGAATGGCATCACAGTTCTTGAGTTAGGGAATTGGCCAGCTCCATTCGGAATTGTGCTCGTTGCAGATATGTTTGCAACGATGATGGTGATTTTATGTAGTATCGTTGGGGTCGTCTGTTTGTTTTTTGCCTTTCAAACGATATCGTCGGAACGCGAAAAATTCTTTTTCTACCCGTTCTACTTTTTCCTGCTAGCAGGTGTAAACGGTGCGTTTTTAACAGGCGACTTATTTAACTTATTCGTATTTTTTGAAGTTATGTTGATTTCTTCCTATATTCTTATTGTAATGGGAGGAACAAAATACCAGTTACGTGAGTCTCTAAAATATGTAGTTATTAACGTGTTTGCATCTATTTTATTTATTGTTGGTGTTGCCTACATTTATGCTGTGACTGGTACGCTGAATATGGCTCAAATTGCTGAACGCGTCGCAGAGCTTGAACAGGTAGGTGTATTAAACGTTATCGCCGTCCTTTTCTTTGTTGTCTTTGCAATGAAGGGTGGATTATTTCCACTGTATTTCTGGCTCCCTCGTTCATATTATGGTCCACCTGCAGCGATTGCTGCTTTGTTCGGTGGGTTATTAACGAAAGTTGGGATCTATGCGATTATCCGATCTTTCACACTGATCTTCACACATGATCCTGGCTTTACTCACTACCTCATTATAACAATTGCTGGGTTTACGATGATTTTTGGAGTGCTTGGAGCCGTGTCTCAATTTGATTTTAAACGTATCCTGTCCTATCACATTATTAGTCAGGTTGGATACATGGTAATGGGTCTTGGTATTTACACACAACTTGCTGTTGCAGGAGCAATTTATTACATTGCCCATCACATTATCGTGAAGTCTGCCTTGTTCCTATTTGCTGGAGCTACCCAGCGTATAACAGGGACTACGGATCTTAAGAAAATGGGAGGTTTACTTAAAACTCATCCATATCTCGCTTGGATGTTTTTCATCTCAGCCATCTCCCTTGCAGGGATTCCACCTTTAAGTGGTTTCTTTAGTAAGTTTCCGATTATTTTAGCCGGTTTTGAAGAAGGAAACTATGTGATTGCAGCTGTTGCTCTTGCAGTAGGATTATTAACCCTTTTCTCGATGATGAAGATTTTCATCTATGCATTCTGGGGCGAACAAAAGCATACAGAAGAACAAGCAAACTTTAAAATTGGTAAACTACTCTTACCGATTTTACCGCTTGTGGTTCTAACAATTATTCTTGGCTTTGCTGCAGAACCCGTTTTCCAATATTCATTGCAAGTGGCAGAACAAATCCTAGACCCATCGATTTATATCGAATCTGTTCTTAAGGAGTAGTTGCTAATGGCCTATCAAATATTACTAAACATATTCATTGCGTTCATCTGGGCCTTCCTACAAAACAGCTATACTGGTGTCGATTTCCTAGTTGGTTATGTAATAGGTATTTTGATTCTCTTTGTATTACGACGGTTTTTACATTTTGATTTCTACTTCCGTCGTATCTGGGCGATTATCAAATTAACGTTGCTTTTTTTCAAAGAGCTTATACTCGCTAATGTCGATGTCATTAAAATTGTGCTTAGTCCTAAGTTAAATATACAACCAGGAATTGTAGAAGTCCCTACACAGCTTGAAACGGAGTGGGAATTAACATTACTTGCTTCTCTTATTTCTTTGACACCAGGAACGCTCTCCATGGATTTCTCAGACGATAATAAATACATTTATGTCCATTCGATTCATGTTCCTGATAAAGAAGAGATGATTCGTGAAATCCATAACACATTTGAACGGGCGATTTTGGAGGTGACGAAATAATGTTCCATACACTCTTAACGATTGTTCTAGCAGTGATGTCGATCTCATTATTCGTCTGCTTCATTCGTACAGTGGTCGGGCCTACGATGCCAGACCGAATCGTTGCTCTAGATTCTTTCGGGATCAATCTGATTGGATTTATCGGTATTTTGATGATTGTGCAAGAAACAGTCGCTTATTCAGAGGTTATTCTTGTCATCAGTATTCTAGCCTTTATCGGTACCATTGCTTTATCAAAGTTCATTGAAAGGGGTGTTGTATTTGACCGCGATTGAAATCATTCTAAGTATCTTTATTCTGATGGGGGCTTTTCTTAGTCTTCTTGGTTCGGTTGGGTTAATTCGTTTCCCCGATGTGTATGGACGTACACATGCTGCAACGAAAAGTGCAACACTCGGCGTTATTTCAATTATGATTGCAACCTTCCTTTTCTTCCTTCTTGTCGAAGGCATCTTTGTTGGAAAGGTACTGCTTGCTATCTTGTTCGTTTTCTTAACTGCACCTGTAGCCGCTTTGATGGTAGCTAGAGCAGCTTATCGCACTGGTGTACCTCTTTGGGAGAAAAGTGTGCAAGATGATTTAAAGAAAGTGTACGAGAAGAAACTAAATGAACCACAATAAAAACAGAACATATATGAAAAGACCCGAAATAAATGACATCGGGTCTTTTCTCTATTTACTATTTTCCAACTCTGCCAAACGAAACACTCTCAGCTAACAAATTAACGATACGCTACACGTGTAAGCAATCTCAAGAAGTTTCCTCCTTTCGATCTAAGTTAGCCAACTTTTGCCCAACCATTACTTCTTTGTTTTCTTTTAAGTCAACATCTGAGATTAATCCATGTTCAAAAAGCAACACAACTGTCGACCCAAATGAAAAATAAGCCATTTCTTCTCCTTTTTTTAGACTGTTCCCTTCGTGAGTCAGTTCAATTGTATTTATATTCATAGCTCCCACTTTGACAATAGCAAGCTGTTTACCATCAACCTTAACTTCTGTTATGAGACGGTAATTTCTTGATAAAGGTTTTTTTCCATATCGTAGTCCCATATCATTTACCGGATAAGAAAGAGCCCCAAGCTTCCATTGTCTTATAATAGTTCCATCAACTGGACTATGAATTCTGTGATAATGACTTGGGCTTAAGTATAAGATAAAATAATAGCCATTTTGATAAGGTTTTGCTGCTTCTTGTGTTCCAAGCATCTCTTCGATGTTATAGGTTTGACCTTTGACATGGAATAAAGTTTCATTATCAAGATTGCCGGACTGTGCCAACACTCCATCTACAGGACTGACCATACTTTGATGTTCTTTATCGGTCACACGAACGCCCGGTTTTAACTCTCGGATAAATAAATCATGTAAGTGTTCATACTCACTCAAGGCTTTGCTCATTTCAAATTCCTTTAATTGGAATGTAGTTGCAAATGGCTTAATAAGTGGCTTGCTCAATTTAGATCTGGAAAAGCACCTTAGCATTGAAGATGTTAGACGATGATTGGTTAATTCTATAAAAGAACGAAAAAGCATTGTTTTCAAACTTAATTCCCCCAATATATGTGTGTAGAAACGGACTTTGTAAACTAGTCGATTTGTTAAACCTGTGGTATGATTATTATTTAAGAACGATAAAACCAATTCGATATGTGCAATGCGCAAATCGTGCAAGGAGTCGATGTCATGTTCCTTTTACATCAATTGGATCATACCGTCAAAAAGCTAAAAGGGCAAATTGCTAATGCACTTACCATTTTAAACTTAGGACTAGGTGCTTTTGCCATTATGTTTATTTTACAAAATGAATTACGTTTAGGCCTTCTTTTCATCACGATTGCAGCACTAACAGATCGTCTAGATGGAGCTGCCGCAAGACGCTTTAATAGTACATCAGAATTTGGCAAGCAATTAGACTCCTTAAGTGACATTATATCATTTGGTGTCGCTCCGGCATTTTTATTATATCAGGCAACCCTGTTTATTTTTGGTTTACCTGGTATGTTTGTCACCATTTTCTTTATCGCTTGTGGTGCCATTCGTTTAGCGCGTTTTAATATTTTAGAGAGTACAGGTTTTTTTGTTGGACTACCCATTACAGCAGCTGGATGTATCTTAACTTTTCATCTTCTTTTAGTTCCTTTTATTCCGGCTTTTTACTTCATGCTTATTACACTTGTTCTTGCCATACTAATGATTTCTACTTTTACCGTTCGTAAAATGTAAGAGGGTAGCATATAATATGCTTTCCTCTTTTTTTTACAAAAATCGGATTAAGATTACAAAAAATGACGCTATCTTGTCAAAAAATGTGAAATATTTGGGTTAATATGCTTTAATTTCCGCCGTAAGTCTTGACACCACTAGGGTTTCATTATTAAATTAAGTTGCGGCTTTATTTTTAGCTTGTCGAAAGGACAAGTTATGCAAAAATGGAGAATATACAAATCCATCATTTTGATGAAGCGTTTTTCAAAACAAGGTATGAAAGGGAGTTTTTTTCATGAACAAAACAGATTTAATCAACGCAGTATCTGAGCAAGCAGACCTTTCTAAAAAGGATGCGTCCAAAGCAGTAGACGCAGTATTTGACAGTATCACATCAGCACTAGTTGAAGGTGGTAAAGTTCAACTTGTTGGTTTCGGTAGCTTTGAAGTACGTGAGCGCTCTGCTCGTAAAGGTCGTAATCCTCAAACAGGACAAGAAATTGAGATTCCAGCTACAAAAAATCCAGCATTTAAGCCTGGTAAACAACTTAAAGACGCTGTAAACGAATAAGACTAAAAACGATGAGAGTTTATCTCATCGTTTTTTTATTTTACACACTCACAAGCTTCAATTTACAATCTTAATATGTTTTTTTAATAAAGGTGCATAGCGGCTCCGCTCATTGCGGTCTGAGGTTGTTCAAAAAGGGGAAAGACCGACCCTTTTTGATTTTTTTTGCAATGGCTTCTCTCACTACGGATCCTATGAGAAAACCAATCATAGGATGCCAAATCATGTAGCGGCTCCGCTCATTGCTTCGAGGTTGTTCAAAAAGGGGAAAGACCGACCCTTTTTGAACAACCTCTAAAACATATTGTTCCTTTCTCTAACATAAAATTTGAGGAGAGAAATTTGAGGAGGGGAATTTATTTTGAATTCATTTTATAATCATGCTCTATTCGAACACCGTTTTTGGTTACAAGTTCTTGGAGATCATGCCAGGTTTATTCGAGATTCACTTTCACCTATGGAGACCGAATTTGTACAAACAGCGGTTCAGTTTATCGATACGTTTGACTCCCTTCTAGAAACGAGTCGACAAAACGTAACAACTGCGCAATTACAGCAGCTTACAGAACAGGCGAATGAACAAGCACGTGCCATTAGATCGTTTAAACTTGATATTATACGTAAGCACCTTATCGGGAATGTAACAATTCAACTTTCTCCAACTTTCATTAACCATATGGTTAATGAAGTGGACGAGTATTTACGCATCTTATCCTATTTATTAGAAAATAAAGAACCACCGATTTGTCATCCGTTGCATCATCATCTCGTCTGGCTGCTCGATGCAGCAGGCCATGCTGGCGGCATTACAGCTTCCTTAGATTTAGTCGAAAAACAACTCCAAAACAAAAGTGAAGCCTTTACTGAGCGCTTTGAACAGTTTTACATTAAGGCTGTCGAGATGGCTGGTTATATACGTTCAAATGTTGACCAATTTCCTGCGCTTAACCGTTTTAATGAAAATGTAAAATTAGAATTACTTTTATTCAAAACCTTCCTGAATGAACTTGAAGAATTAGAAATGACGAATAAATTACTTGGTACACTCGATCAATTAATGGCTGATCATATGGCAAGAGAAGAATGCTATTACTTAATAAAGCTAACAAAAGCTTCCGGTCTAGAACAACCTAACTGCGATCCAACCAAACCTCGATCTGAAGGATAATATAAGCGTTAAAAGAAGGGGATTTCGATTCGTTCGCTAATGCGATTTTTTGAGATTCTCCTTTTTTCAATATAGTTTTTTTATATGTTATCATAGTGTTTTCTTTCCGAGAAACCGTACTCTTATTATGTAATCGTTTTAACAAGAAGGATTTAAAACTTTTCCAGAAAAAATATATTGATTCGTATGTCAGATATCGTTACAATACTTATCATACAGATTTTTCAGACAACTGGGGGATTCAATATGTTTACATTTTTAGTATCCATAGCATTGCTTGTTATAGGTTATTTCATCTATTCTAAGGTCGTAGAACGAATCTTTGGAATTAATGATCATAACAAGACACCTGCATACACGAATCAAGAAGGACTAGACTATTCACCGATGCCCTGGTGGAAAGCAAGCTTAATTCAACTATTAAACATTGCTGGTCTTGGCCCCATTTTCGGAGCTGTAGCTGGCGCATTATATGGACCTGTTGCGTTTATATGGATTGTGGTTGGTTGTCTCGTCGCAGGAGCGGTTCATGATTACTTTTCTGGTATGCTTTCACTTCGTCACAACGGTGCCCAATTTCCAACCTTAGTTGGACGCTATCTTGGAAAAAATATGAAGATCATAATAAATTTTGTTTCAATCGTCTTAATGATTCTAGTGGCCGCTGCTTTTACAGCTGGTCCAGCTCAATTAATCGCTAGTCTTACGCCGCTATCCTTTTCATTTGCATTAGCACTTATTTTTGTTTATTTTCTAGTGGCCGCTGTGTTACCTGTTAATCGTATTATCGGGCGTATTTATCCCATTTTTGGTGCCATTTTAATCTTTATGGCTGTTTCAATTGGAGTGGCTTTGCTTTTTACAGAAAACCCAATTCCGAACTTAACATTAGAAAATTTACACCCTGGAGAATTACCAATTTGGCCGCTATTAATGGTTACTATTTCATGTGGCGCCATTTCTGGCTTTCATAGTACACAAAGTCCAATTTTAGCGCGTACGATCAAACGTGAATCTGATGGTAGAAAGGTATTCTATGGTGCTATGGTTGCTGAAGGAATTATTGCTCTTATTTGGGCGGCAGCTGGAATGACGTTCTTCGGAAGTACAGGAGGATTACAAGAAGCATTAGCGGTTGGTGGCCCCGCAGGAGTTGTTAATGAAATTTCAACATCGTTTCTTGGAATACTTGGAGGAATATTAGCGATACTAGGTGTCATTATCTTACCTATTACAACTGGTGACACAGCTTTACGATCCTCTCGTATGATGGTGTCGGAATTAGTTGAGAAATTTTTCAAAGTACGTGGCCTAAAAGGAGTGTTACTTGCAACGATTCCTGTTACAATTCCAACTATTTGGCTCGCTACTATTGATTACACGTTTTTATGGAGATATGTTGGAGGAACAAATCAACTAGTTGCTACTGTCATGTTATGGACTGCAGCTATGTATTTGCTTGAATCACGAAAATTTCACTGGATTTGTGGCTTACCAGCGTTGTTTATGACTGGTGTCGTGTCTACGTACTTTTTATATGCTCCAGAGGGCTTCTCCTTGCCTTATGAGCGATCATTGGCAATTGGAGGAGGCATAACTCTTCTTGTGGCAGTTTGGTACGTATATAAAGTCCGTAAAGCCCACCTACAAGTTTTGAACGGCGCAGCTTCTCAAAAAGTTGCCTAAGATAAAAAGGGAGTCTCAAATGGTTACTACCAAACCTTGAGGCTCCCTTTTATAATTCTAGAATGGTTTAACGACCATCAAAATAATTAAAATGACGACTGCTGAATGTACAATCGCTGTATATAGTTTTAATTTCAAGACTCCTTCCGTATACCCTGCCGGTAAATCCTCATCATTATAATCTGTTAAGGAGCTCTCCATTGTTTTGATTGTTCTTGGCATAACACCAGCAACGATAAACTGTACTCCGATGTAAATCAGTATCGATGTTACATACCACCCAGTTGTAAAAAGAGTCGTGTTCAACGCTCCTAAAATCAGTCCTGTTACAAGCAACGTGATACTTCCAACTTTTGCAAACACTTCAACCTTAGCATTTAATAACAATGAGTACCGTGCATCTTTGGCTGTTTGGGGAGAATTTATTATCGATGGTAAGGCAAATGATGCTCCTAACCCAACAACCGCACTAATAACATGAATTAATACAAAAATCCCATATAGTGTCATCCTTTTCTCTCCCTTTATTATAGTCAATTTATCTTATTTTCTTGAACGTTAGACTAGAACTAAGTCCCAAAAATATAAATTAATGGTTTAAATCATCTCAAAATAAGGAATCTTAAAAGTGGTCGAGTTTAAATGTGAATTTCTTAAGGAGTGGTTAATAATGAAGTATAATGATATTCAATCAAAGCAAACAAACGGACAGCCTTCCCAATCTCAAAATCATCAACCAGGATTAGAAAGTCAGATGAACCCCCTGCCAGTATACGATGATCCAAATTATAGCGGCAGTGGGAAATTAGCAAATAAAGTTGTTCTCATTACAGGTGGTGACAGTGGCATTGGACGTGCGGTTGCTATTGCTTTTGCTAAAGAAGGAGCAAAGCTCTCCATTGTGTATCTTGATGAGCATGATGATGCCACTCAAACCAAAACTGCAGTTGAAAAGTATGGGGGAGAATGTTTATTACTCTCTGGTGATATCGGGGATGAGTCATTTTGTCAGACAGCTGTTAAAGAAACGGTTTCAACATTTGGAAGTTTAGATTGCTTAGTTAATAATGCCGCTGAACAGCATTATCAGGAGAACATTGAAGATATAAGCGTCGAACAAATGGAACGGACATTTAAGACAAATATCTTTTCATGTTTTCACTTTATTAAAGCAAGTATGCCTCACTTAAAACAAGGTAGCTCTATCATTAATACAGCTTCCATCGTTGCATACAAAGGCAATCCAGTCCTAATGGATTATGCTTCAACAAAAGGGGCTATGATTGCTCTTACTAGATCCTTGTCACAAAGTATAGTCAAAAAAGGAATACGAGTGAACGCTGTCGCTCCAGGTCCTATATGGACCCCTTTAATTCCCGCCTCGTTTCCCGCAGATCAAGTAGCAACATTTGGTACGAATACTCCGATGGGAAGACCTGGACAACCTGCTGAGTTAGCTCCAAGCTACGTGTATCTTGCTTCAGATGATTCATCTTACGTAACAGGACAAGTCATCCATATAAATGGTGGGGAAATCGTTAACGGGTAATAATTAAGTAGATTAAGAAGAATCCATTCTAAATAAGGATGGATTTTTTTAATTTGTCGTGTAGGATAGTTACTAAAGGAAAAATGAAAATATTGAAGGAAATAACTTGGACATTGTCTAATAGTTTAAGATACGGTCATTATCGGATTTTTCATCCTTCATGAAAGTGGTGAGTAAAAAAAATGTCTTCCTATTCTCATCAAGTTAGAACAAATACTGAATTAATTATTCAATTTCTAGAAGAGAATGAATCTAGCTTTTTAAATATGTGGCAGGATCAACTTGTTCTTAATGAAACCAACACAAATAATGACAAAGTCAAAGAAAACGGCCATCTCATGTATAACTTAGTAAAAAGCACGTTACTTTATTCAATGAGCGAGGATGATGTCAAACAATTAGCTTACAAAATAGCGAAAGAACGAGTCAAATCAAATATCAATATCGGTGATTTTGTTTATAATGTAAATATAGGAAGAAGTATTATTATTAAATATGTATTACATTCAGAACTCACTTCTTGTGATCTTCCTTCAGTCGTAGATAAGATTAATGAGCTTTTTGATCAATTTTGTTTTCACGCTGTAACAAGTTATACAGAGATCAAGAATCACGAATTAAAACAAAAAAATGTCTATATTAATCAAAGTCACAAAGATAAGCTCGCAATTCTCGGACAAATGTCTTCAAGTTTTGTTCACGAATTTAGAAATCCGTTGACTTCTATTATTGGTTTCAACAAATTACTGCGAATAGAATATCCAGACCTTAAATACCTAGATATTATCGAGCTAGAATTAGATCAGCTGAAATTTAGAATCACACAGTTTCTTCACACGTCAAAAATGGACTTAATCGACAACCCAAAAGAAAATGTCACAATAAAAAATTTATTAGACAATATCCTGAGTTTTCTATATCCAAGTATTGTTGATTCAGATGTCTTAGTCTCAGCAGATATCGATCCATCGATTATGATCGAAGCGTATAAAGATGAACTAAAACAAGTATTTCTTAATGTGTTATTTAACTCGATTGATGCCGTACAACAAAAAAAAAGACCTAGAGAAATCAACCTTCGATGTTTTAAAGAGACCGATCAAGTCATTATTGAAGTTTCAAATAATGGACCTGCAATCCCACCTGAAGTAAAAGAGACGATCTTTGAGCCATTTTATACGACGAAAGATCTCGGGACAGGCATAGGTTTATTTGTGTGTAAAAACATTATTGAAAAACATGCAGGTTATATGACATGTGATTCCAATGATTCACTTACTACTTTCCGTATACATTTGCCATTGAACGTGTAAACAGACAGGTTACACGTCTTTAGAATGCCACTCCACTGAATTGATAAAGAAGAGCTGTAAGAGAGACATTCCGCTCTTACAGCTCATTTTCATTTCCTTCTTTATCGGTTCCAATCGGATCGTGCAGAGAAACATCCTTCTTGACTTTTTTTAAGCTCGAAGATGCATAATAATTTCTATCTTAATGTTAGAAGAGGGGCAGCCTTTTAAAAGGCTCATTAATCTACATTATGGGTAATATAAAGATTTTCATAACAAAAATAGGTAGATTGTTATACCTGTTTTTTATTCTTCATATATACTTAGAAATACTCTACACATCCACGCTTGACCATAGGTGACAAATAATTATTGATTTCATCTAATATAGTTGGCTAAAGCCACTAGTTAAAATATCTTGACGTTTTGAAAATATCCCTGTTATTCTAAGTCCATTGTAAATTACACATAAGCGATGCAATCTGTCTTCAGATACGCTATGCTAAGAAATTGTACTCTTAATATAATCTAAGATTTGAACGTGTAAGTTCTTGAAACCACTATGTTCAAACCTTCTCCGCTTTATTAGTGCAATAGTTGGAGGGTTTTTATTGAATGTTATCGTAAACAAATTTAAAAAAATGACTTACAATCAAATTTTCACATACTCCATAATAGTTTTTTGTTTTGCCTCATCTGTATTTTTTGTTAATAACAATTATTCATTCTATGAACGGCCTATAGCCAAAATCATCAAAACAAATCTCGAAGATAGAACTGAAATAATTGATATGTATAATAATCAAGATTTACTATTCTCCCAGAGCATAGTTGCAGTATTAAAAAATGGAGAAGAAAAAGGACAGCTTGTCCATTTAACTAATGAATATTCATCATCCAGAGCTTATGATCATGAATATCATGTTGGAAATGAATTGTTTGTTTGGATCGATACGAAAACACAACAAAATACTGAATTAACTGGAACCATACAAGACGTCAAACGTGATAAGTACATTCTATGGATTGCATGGATTTTTATCTTCACTTTGCTTTTCGTTGGAAAAAAGCAAGGAATGTTCTCGATTATTAGTTTGGTTATCAATGCCGTTTTGCTTTCTTATGCACTAGATGTATACGTAAATACATCAAACGTCAGTTTAGTATTGATATGCGGGATTAGTGTTATTTTATTTACTGTGATTTCTCTATTACTCGTAAATGGTTTTAATGAAAAGTCATATGCAGCGATTGTTGCTACCTTGGTTGGAACGTTTATGTTACTTTTCATTACGTATCTAGTAGTCTGGTTCACTTCTGGAAGTGGGCTTCGATATGAAGAAATGCAATTTTTAACTCGTCCACATGAGATGGTATTTATGGCAGGGGTATTAGTAGGATCTTTAGGGGCCGTAATGGATGTAGCAATTACGATGTCTTCTTCTATCTTTGGATTATATGAAAAAAATCACAACATTTCAGTAAAAGCACTTAAATCATCTGGAATGGAAATTGGAAAAGATATTATGGGAACGATGACAAATATTTTGTTTTTTGCCTATATAAGTGGTTCCATTCCTATGCTTATTTTGTATTTGAATAATCGATCTCCATTAGGGTTTACCCTATCAATGAATCTTTCATTGGAATTGGCTCGTGCCCTTGCTGGAGGGATTGGAATCGTACTAACCATTCCAATCGGACTGTATATTGCTATTTTCTTCGTTAAACAAAAGAGGGCAAAATTATGAATGTACTAATGTGTCTTGCAGCCATTTTATTTTTATTAATGGTTGGTATTGGCGGGAAAAAAGGAGCACGGTCTTATATTGCTTTGTTCTTTAACTTTGGTGTGCTCTTTCTAACCATCCTTTTTATGTCAAATCCAAGTGCAAATCCAATTATTTTAACATTGGTGGCCTGTACCGTGATTAGCTGTATTAATCTATTTTATATAAATAAAGTGAACCTAAAAACGGTCACAGCTTTTATTTCTACCATTATCACCATTGTAATCCTTCTTTTTTTGATTTTCATCATAACTGATAAAGCAATGATTCAGGGATTTGGTGAGGAAGAATTAGATGAGCTAAGCATCTTCTCCCTTTATGTAGGCGTCGATTTTGTTAAAGTTGGAGCTTCAATGATTATTATGAGTACAATAGGTGCCATCATAGATGTAGCGATATCGATTACCTCACCAATGCGCGAAATCTATCATCATAATCCAACCATTAGCAGAAAGAACTTATTCCTTTCTGGATTAAGTATTGGAAGAGACATCTTAGGGACAAGTGCGAATACGTTATTTTTTGCTTTCTTTGGTGGATACATGGCCTTGCTCATATGGTATAAAGATTTAACTTATTCTGTTGGACAAATTGTAAATTCTAAAATATTTAGCGCGGAAATCATAACGATTCTTTGTGCCGGAATTGGCGTAGCTCTGATTATTCCAATTACTTCATGGGTTACTGCCTATTTTCTGGTGAGAAATAGATGATTACAGCCACAAGAATGTACCACCTCTGCCATGTTTTTTACCAGCAGTTTCCAAGTGATTTTTAAAAAGTTAGTGATTCAGATGTCTTTTATGTAAATGGTCTTGGATTAGAAGAATGGCTTGAGAAATTGGTAGATAGTGTTGGCGATATCAAAACTGTGTCTGTAAGCGAATGTGTTACTCCTATCATGCTTGACAGTAATGAAGAACCGGATCCTCATGCTTGGATGAGTGTTTCTAATGTAAAATTATATGTGGAAAATATTTTAGAAGATTTAATTGAACGTGATCCAGATGGAGAAAGTACCTACTGCGAGAACGCAGAGGCTTACTTAGCGGAGTTAGATGAATTGGAGACATTTATATAAACAGAAATTGAGGCAATATCTGAAGAAAATCGGGTCATTGTGCTAAGTGAGGATGCATTTAAATATTTTGGTTAACAACATGTTTGCAGATGATGTTGCCGACTTCCTAGCTGAAATGAAAGGTGAAAAAGCCGACGACATCTTACTGAAAATGAATAAACAAGAAGCACAAGAAGTTAAGGAACTAATATCCTATGCACCAGAAACCGCTGGGGCCGTTATGACAAAGGAGTATGTCAGTCTTTCCTCAACAGATGTAGCATCAGATGTGATCAAAAAGCTAAGTAATGATGCACCTGATGCTGAAACAATTTACTAATTATATGTAGTTAATGTGTTAGGAAAATTAGTTGGTGTTATTTCACTACGAGACCTTTAAGTGGCCATTATAACAGTATAAATCAGGCTTGTTCTAAAAGCTGACTATTTGATTAGTATAGAATTAGAAATTTCATGACAACAGGCATCTCCTGATTTTTAGGAAATGCCTGTTAAAATTTATTAACTTTTCCCTTGACTCTGCTTATAAAACTCATGAAACAACTTCATTAACGCTCTTTTTTCAATTCTTGATACATAACTACGTGATATTCCAAGCTCTTTCGCAATCTCACGCTGGGTGCGCTCTTCCTCTAGATTTAACCCGAAACGCCCCACAATGACTTCTTTTTCTCTGTCATCCAACACATGAATGAATTTATAGATTTGTGTTTTCTCCATATTCGTTTGGATGACATCGACAATATCCTCGCCTTCTTCTTGTAAGACATCAATCAACGTGATTTCATTCCCCTCTTTATCCGTTCCAATCGGATCGTGCAAGGAAACATCTTTTTTGACCTTCTTTAAGGCTCGTAAGTGCATAAGAATTTCATTTTCAATACAACGTGCTGCATAGGTTGCTAGCTTTGTCCCTTTTCCGTCAGAATAGCTTTCGATCGCTTTAATTAACCCTATTGTTCCAATCGAGATTAAATCCTCCGTATCTTCACGCGTGTTTTCAAATTTCTTGACGATGTGCGCCACAAGACGTAAATTATGTTCAATTAGAAGGTCACGTGCATGCTCATCACCCTCGGCCATTAACTTTAAGTATTTTCGTTCCTCCTCTTTTTTCAGCGGCTGTGGGAAGGCGTTGTTCTTAACATATGATACAAAGACGATTACTTCCTTAAATAAGTAAGAAATCGCTGCAATTATAGTTGACACGAGATCACCCCCAAATGTCGTTACTTTAACACTATGTAAAAATGGGCTTGGACGTGTCTGTACCATTAAAAAAGTCCATAACTATTTTAAAGGCTACTGAAAAAGGTTGATTTTTAACTTTTTCAGTGGCATTTAAGCAACATGCGAAGCCGTTTCCACTTCATCGAAGATCTTTTTTAGGGCGGTTTTCACCTTTTTTATGCCTCACTATTTTAAAGAGAGTATTTTACAATATGCTTCATAAATATTTGTGTAAGAGAAAAAAACAAAAAAGTGACTCCGTATTCATCCTGACTCTATAAGAGCTGGAATGATAGTAAGTCACTTATTTTCCTTATATGATTTTCTTTTTCATTTTAGGCATTTCAAGTTTGTTGAACTTTATTATTCTCCTCAGCAAGGCGCTCAATTACTTTTGCTAGTAATAATGTACGTTCCGTTAATGAGGAGATTTCAAGATATTCTTTGTCACTATGAGCATTGCCTCCGATCGGTCCGAGTCCATCAATCGTTGGAATTCCCATAGCAGATGTAAAAGAGGCATCAGAACCACCACCGGTTTTCGTATCTTTTATCTCGATTCCTAATTCAGCGCCTACTTTTTTGACAATATGAAAGAGCTTTTCATTTTTTTTATTTTTCAACATCGGAGGGCGTCTCATATCACCAGTAAGTTCGATTTCCGTCCCAGTTACATCTGATGACGCGCAAACTTCTTCAATCTTATGTTCCACTTCTTCAGCTTGTTTGAGTGTGGCAACTCGAACATCTAAGTGGCCTATCGCCATTGCAGAGACCGTATTCACTGCATCTCCTCCTTCAATGATCCCTACATTAACTGAAATACCATGTTCATGATCATTGAGTTCATGCAGTTTTAAAATTTTATGAGCAAGCTCTTCAATCGCACTTCTACCTTTTTCAGGTTCGATTCCAGAATGGGCTGCCTTCCCGTGTACTTCAATTGTGAAACGCCCACTTCCGCGTCTTTCCGTTACAACTGAACCATCACGCCTTGCTGGTTCCATTATTAGAGCATACGATTTTTCATACGCTTCTTTTTCTATAATCGGACGAGAGGTCAGTGAACCAACCTCTTCATCACTATTCAATATAACTTGTACATCCTGATACGCATTCGAATTGATTTCTTTAAGGTATCGGAGTGCATAAATAACAGATACAAGACTTGCTTTCATATCAATGACACCCGGTCCATATGCACGCCCCTCACGAATTGAAAAAGGACGCTCTTTAGCAGTCCCCTCTTCAAATACCGTATCCATATGAGCGACAATTAATATAGAGGCTTTCTTTTGTGCAGGGTGCTTGATAATAAGGTGATCCCCCGCTTCATCTTGTTTCACTTTCGTTATTTCATACCCTATTTTCTCAAAGTAAGGTATTAACTCTTTTCCAACTTCGTTGACTCCTGCTTTATTATTAGAACCGCTATCTATATTTACTAATCTTTCTAGAAAAGCGAGCATCTCTTTTTCTTTTGACTGAACGTTCATGTTGCCTTTCCCCTTACCCTTCTTTGCCTGCCTATACAGCTATTATCATTTTCATGTATTTATGCTTTATTTGCAAGTCACATTCAGTTGCCAATCATTTGTTTTTATATTCTATTCATCTTTCTGCAATGAGGGCAAAAAAAGTGAGCGATTCTATAATCGAATCGCTCGCAATGGGGGAGAGTAGAGAGAACAGTTTTGGAAGCTAGGTCAATGACCTTTCCTGTTAATAATGTACCGTACTCTAACCCTCTTTACAGCATTTTTGTAACATCTTCTGACAGAGAACTTCTACCTTTTTTTCATGTTAAATCAATTTACAAATATACTTGATAGATAGGGTGTTTTCGAGTATTACATTTAATTCATATGATATACTTTGAAACAAATAGTTCGCTCAACCCCTTAAGGAGGTGATTTCTTGAAAGACTTTTCTCATATTCAACAACAACTTTCGAATAGAACTAGCGGTATTCTCGGTTCAACTTCCATGAAATCAGCCGTCATTGTTCCGTTGGTTTATGTAGAGAATGAGTTATCCATCCTATTTGAAGTACGTTCTAAACGATTACACAAACAACCGGGAGAAGTTTGCTTTCCAGGTGGGAAAATTGATCCGACTGATCCGACACCAGAAGCAGCTGCTATTCGTGAATTATCAGAGGAAATCGGTATCGAAAATAGACATATTGATGTTATTGCTTCACTTGATATACTCGTGACTCCATTTCGTGGTATTATCTATCCATTTGTTGGAGGAATACTCGATTTAAATAATCTTTCCATTAACCATCATGAAGTCGATCATACTTTCACCGTTCCACTTTCCTACTTGTATAACTATGAACCGAAACTACATACAATGAATATGTGGTTTGAACCTGGGGATGACTTTCCTTTAACAGAAATTGCTAATAAGGGGAACTATTCCAAGCGCTATCATGAAATACAAGAATACTTTTATTTTTATCATAACTATGTGATCTGGGGATTAACGGCTCGAATCCTAACTCATTTTATCGAATTAACAAAACCAAGATAACCTAACGTGGCATCTTGGTTTTGGATTTATCTGATTTAATGGAATCTTTAGGAAGCAAACTAATGAAAACAAATCCAATGATCGCTGCAATGAACAGCGACATAAAAACCGCAGACAAACTACTAGCGAGTATGGTTTGCAATTGCTCTTGCTCTACTAAAGAAAGTTTCGCTCTTTGTTCAGCCTCTAACAAAACGTTAACTGCATCAATATTAGGTTCAACAGATAACGATTCACCATTTTGTTCAAACGCCGATCTTACTTGTTTATTTAATATTCCTCCTAACAAGGTAACACCAATCGCTCCACCTAGTAACCGCATAAACATATTCATCGCAGTCGCTTCTCCTCTAACATTCCACTCTACACTAGATTGGATCAATACGATAAAGGTTGTCGTTGAAAACCCCATTCCTACTCCTAATAGAAATGATCCTAAGCCCGCCCACAGAAAATGAGCGATATAAGGGAGTGTTAAGAAGCAAAGACTACTTATAATGAGTGCCACTCCACCAATTATAGCGGTTATACGAAATCCTGTCTTCAGCATCATTTTTCCTGCAATTGTTGAGGAAATCGGCCACCCAATCGAAATAACGGTGAGCGTCAATCCTGCTATTAGAGGGGATTGACCTAGTACACCTTGGACATACGTGGGAAGATAACCAGATACAGCAAGTAGCATCGCACCTGCCATAAACGATGCTAAGTTTGCATACCGAATTTCTTTTTTCTTCCATAAAGAAAGGGTAACCATTGGTTCTTTCGTTTTTCTCTCATGTGAAATAAACCAGAACATGCTTACAATTGATACAAGAGTAATAAGAAGAAGTTGAAGATTGGATAGAAATAAACCTTCGTCTAATTGAATAAGAACAAACATAAATGTAGATAAAGATACAAAAAGAAGAATTGCACCTATATAATCGACATGTTTCTTCTTTTTTTCTACTTTTTCATGCAGGAAGAAAATAACGATACAAGCCGAAAGAATGCCAAAAGGGATATTCATCCAAAACACCCATGACCAATTGGCATATTGTATGAATAACGCTCCTAAAATAGGGCCCATAATCGCTGAGACACCCCAAATACTTGCAAGATATCCTTGAATATTGGCTCGCTCTTCTTTCGTATACATATCACCTACAATCGTTGTTGCAATCGGCTGAACAGCTCCTGCTCCGATTCCTTGAAGAATCCGACTGAAGATTAGCATCTCCATAGACCATGAAAACCCGCATAAAATCGATCCAATTAAAAAGATTCCAATACCTATTGAGAAAATCAGTTTCCTTCCATATAAATCAGCTAGCTTTCCATATAACGGAATCATGACTACCTGCATTAATAAATAAGAGGAAAACACCCAACTGAATAAAGAGAAGCCTCCTAAATCAGCTACAATGCCAGGCATCGCTGTTGCAACAATCGTAGCCTCAACAGCTGCCATAAACATAGCAAGTATAACAGCAGCAAGAACGAGCGGTCTATTTGTCTTTTGATTATTTTTCATCTCTACTCTCCCCTTGTGACACATTTCTTTCTCTTCTCTAATGTCCTTGTATACATTCTATAATAGGATAACTCGTCTGTACTCATTTATTTTATGTGTATTAATGGACAAATGTAAATTAATACATCCTGCTCAAAGCACTTCTAGCTAATGAATGAACAAGATGTTTTTTATGTAGGTAATGGAAAATACTGTTATATATATACTCTGGCTCCATAAAAAAATTGGCATAGTAGGTTCATGCACCTACTATGCCAGTTTCCCTTTTAGTATATTAGTTATGATTATCTTCATATAATTGTCTCTGAGCTCTCATTGCAAGACGGTGAAAAAACACAGAAAATGCAAGGGTCATAAATACGCCACCGATAAAAATACCTGGCATCATAACAACCGTATTTTCTGTTGGAATGACTAAACCGATAAACAGAAAGATACTTAAAGACAATAAAATAAAACCATATTGTTTGTAATCAGCAATTTTCGCTTCTAGTTGTTTTACTCTTTTCTCTCCCATTTATCTTCCTCCTACTCTTCTTTCATTCTATCATCTTTTTACATGAATAAATGATGCAATATTCGTTAATTAAGGAAAAGCAATCCAATTATGCCAACCAGGTTTCAGAATGTTCCACACTGCTTCCATCTTTGTCCATTATACGTTATCATTATGAACATAGTTCGAACTACATATATTGGAGGCAATAAAGAACATGAAAAGTATTGTACGTGATATGAGCCTTGCCAAAGAAGGTCATTTGAAAATTGATTGGGTAAAAGAGCATATGCCTGTTTTAAATCGAATTCGCGAGGAATTTGAGACGACTCAACCATTTAAGGGATTAAAAGTTGCCATTTGTCTTCATCTAGAGGCAAAAACAGCTTACTTAGCGAAAGTGGTTAAAGCTGCAGGAGCAGAAGTATTTATTGCAGGGAGCAATCCTCTCTCAACTCAAGATGATGTTTGTGCAGCTCTAGTAGAAGACGGAATTACTGTTTTTGCAAAACATAAACCTGATCCAGAAGAATTTAAAAAACATTTGATTATGACCTTAGAAGTTGAACCTGACCTGATCATTGATGATGGAGGAGACTTTACGACCCTTCTTCACTCAGAACGTCCTGACCTTATAAAGAACATCCGTGGCGGCTGTGAGGAAACAACTACAGGTGTCATACGAGATAAAGCTTTGGAAAAATCAGGTAATCTTCCATTTCCGATGATTGCAGTAAATGATGGATATTGTAAACACTTATTTGATAATCGTTATGGAACCGGTCAATCCGTTTGGGATAGCATTAACCGGACAACCAATCTTGTAGTAGCTGGGAAGACTGTCGTTGTTGTTGGATATGGTTGGTGTGGCCGTGGTGTCGCTCTTCGTGCAAAGGGACTGGGAGCTAAGGTCATCGTTACAGAAGTGGATAGCATTAAAGCCATTGAAGCTTATATGGATGGATTTGAAGTCATGTCACTCGTTGAAGCTGCTAAAAAAGGTGATTATTTTATCGCAGTAACCGGAAACCAATATGTAATCCGTCGTGAGCACCTAGAGAATATGAAAGATGGAGCCATTCTTGCCAATGCTGGCCATTTTGATGTAGAGATCAATAAGCATGATCTTGCTGCTTTATCGACATCAAAGCGCGACGTACGTAAGAACATTGAGGAGTACGTATTAGAAGATGGTCGCAAGCTTTATTTACTAGCAGAAGGTCGTTTAGTGAACCTTGGTGCTGGAGATGGTCATCCTGCTGAAATTATGGACATGACTTTTGCCTTACAAGCCGTTTCTCTTGCGTATGTGAATGAGAAGTACAATGAAATTGGAAATCGCATTATTACAGTCCCATATGAATTAGATAAAAAAGTTGCACAATTAAAATTAGAGGCATTAGGAGTCGGGATTGACTCGTTAACAGACGAGCAAAAAGTCTATCTCGAGAGCTGGAAGATTGACTAGAAGAGATTGCTCAAAATATAGTAGATATAGAGACCAAGTTATCAAACATTTGGTCTCTTTCTTTTGTTATATTACCAACCTTTTGTCGATTCCTTCTTTCTCGATTTTCACCCTTTTATGGGCATCATAACTCTTGATTGGTTCCCTTTTCTCGATTTTCACTTACTTAGGGTCACCAACCAGGTCGAAGATTTTTATAAGAGCACCTTTAATAGAAAAGAAAAAAGCTATTTCTCAAGGGTACAGACCCAATTAAGATAGCCTCTTCTTATCATTTAAAACTTCTCGCTTAAACGGTTCACTTCAAACATGACTTTTTCTTCATCAACCGTTAAACATTCCCCATTTTTCACTACTTGTTTTCCTTGTACAAAGACATCTTTCACATCCCGGCCGCTTCCAGAATAGACAAGATGAGAAATCGGATTATGGGAAGGTTGATAAAATGCTTGCTTTGTATTTATCACGATCAGATCTGCTTCTTTTCCTACTTCAAGACTTCCAATTTGATCATCTAACCAAATTGCTTCCGCACCATGTATTGTCGCCAGTTGTAAGGCTTTTTCTGCTGGAATCAACGTAGCATCGTTGTGAACACCTTTATAAAGGAGAGCAACTTGATTTAATTCTCCAAACAAATCTAAATTATTGTTAGAAGCAGAGCTATCTGTTCCAAGAGAAACCGTGATGCCTTTTTGTAGCATATCTGGAACAGGTGCGATTCCACTTGCTAACTTCAAATTGCTAATAATGTTATTAGACACCTTAACATCATATTTGGCGAGAATGTCGAGTTCCCAGTCTTCTACATGTACAGCATGAGCTACTAATGTAGGCTGGTGAAACATGCCAAGCTTCTCCAAATGCTTAACCGGGCGTTCTCCATACTCTCTTACATTTAACTCAACTTCTGAATGGGTTTCTGACATATGAATATGAAGTGGTGAATTTAACTCTACTGCTTTTGATACAATTTGCTCAATAAACTCTGGCGTACATGTATACGGAGAATGGGGTGACATCATCGTCGTGATTCGGCCATTCGCTTGGTTGTTCCAGTTTCTCACAAAGTTCGAAGCTTCTTCTAGCTTACTTTGACGAAGTTCTTCAGAGCCAAAACCAATCATCCCTCTACAAAGCCTCGCCCTTGCTCCTGAAGTCTCAACAGCCATCGCAACTTCATCCATATTGTCATACATATCAACAAATGTCGTTGTTCCTGTACGCAGCATTTCAATAATCGATAAGTATGTTCCCCATTTTGCATGGTCTTTCGTATATGTTGCTTCAATCGGCCACATCTTTTCTTCTAACCACTGCTGCAAAGGAAGATCATCGGCATAGCCTCTTAGTAATGACATCGATGCATGTCCATGTGTATTAACTAAACCTGGCAAGACATAATCACCTTTCACATCGATCACTTCATCGTATTCAGATAGGTCACTAGGTACCTCGCCTACATATGTAATTTTTTCATTTTCAAAAGCAATGGCTCCTTTTTTGACTACCTGCTGCTTAGAGTCCATTGTAATGATCGTTCCATTAACGAGAATCGTATTTGACATTCTTTTAAATTCCTTTCTGTTCATACATTAGTAGAGGCTGTCTCAAAAGGTTGCTTTTTGACCTTTTGAAACAACCTCTAAGTCATTAGCTGAGCCGCTGCCGCTCTTTTTATGGCTTTTGGAACAGCCTCTCACCCCTTTGATTAATTAAGTTTATTTTTCTCTACTGGCATCCAGCCTTGGCCATCAATCCATTCAATATACACTTCATATTTTTCATTTGGATTGCCTCTAGGAGCAACTTGTCCACGTACTCTTGTTGCGGATCCACCATTTCCAATCCACCAAACGGTCATATCATCAATTCCAGTAGCATATTGGAGGGCTTTGACCATTTCATTCCAGTTTGTGCTTCCTTCATTGAAGTCAGGTTTAAATTCGCCCGTTTGTGACGTACCAATTGGTTCCCACTCTCCGTCTGGAACTGGCTCTAGCTCTTCTTCATCTAGTTCTTCTTCATCAAGCTGTTCCTCTTTCGATTCTTGGTCATTTTCTTCTACTGCTTCACTCTGATTATTCTCTTTATTCTTCTCTACTGGATCAGCTATTGATTCAGGATCATTCTCCTCTATTTCTCCATCTTGCTCAACTTCAGTAAGTACTTCTTCACTTGTGGTCGAACTAAAGAAAATTTGTACTGCAAATACTATGATAAGAATGGTTACTACACCGATCGCCACATTTAAAATTCGATTCACTCGTTTCTTTTTACGTTGCTCATAACGATATCCTTGCATTTCTCCACTCCCTTTCTTCTTTCTCTTTCGTTATTATACAAGATCTTTTTTAAAAGCGCGAGAAGGGCTTCATACAAGATCTTACATAATTTTAGAGAGATATGGACTTCGAACCAAAGTTCAGCTTTTCACATGTAATCTCAACCAAAAGACAAAATTCCAGCGATGTACCTCTTACCATTTCACCTTTTAAAAAAGGATGCTTGAAAGAGGTAACTTTACCCTTTTCAAACACCCTAAATATTAATTAGCGAATATCAACGATTTTAATTTCCATTTCCCCACCAGGTGTATTAACAGACACCTTATCATTGATACCTCGTCCAAGCAAACTTTGTGCCATTGGTGAATCATTTGAAATCTTTCCTTCAGCTGGATCTGACTCAGCGCTACCAACAATTGTATATTCTTCTTCATCACCATCAGGAAGCTCAACAAACTTCACTGTTTTCCCTAGAGAAACTACATTTGCAGCTCCTTCTTCTTCTTCAATCATAACTGCATTACGAATCATCTTCTCAAGTTGAGCAATACGTCCTTCAACAAACGCTTGCTCTTCTTTTGCAGAATCATATTCTGAATTTTCTGAGAGATCTCCAAAGCTACGAGCAATTTTTATACGTTCAACGACTTCTTTCCGTCGCTCCGTCTTTAAATATTCTACTTCATCTTCTAACTTCTTTTTTCCATCCATCGTCATATAATGCTTTTTCTCTTCTGCCATGTCTTTCACTCCTCATCTGCTACAATCAAATAAAATAAATGCGATCAATATAATACTATGTAGACTAAAAACTCGGTATATCCGAGTTTTTAAAATCCTTACATTGAAGGTTAAACGAAACCTTCTCCTTATGCTATTACAAAATCGCTTTCTCTTCAATAATTGTGCGAATTTTTGTCACCATTAGATCAATTGCGACACGATTCTGTCCACCTTCTGGTACAATAACATCTGCATAACGTTTTGTCGGTTCAATAAACTGTAAATGCATTGGTCTAACAACCGAAGTGTATTGATTAATGACCGACTCAATTGAACGCCCACGATCCTCAATATCTCTCATTAACCGTCTAATGATTCGAATATCAGCATCAGCATCAACAAATAATTTAATATCCATCATGTTTCTGAGACGCTCATCTTCAAGAATTAGGATGCCTTCAACAATAATAACATCCTTTGGATCGATCACAATAACATCATTAGACCTTGTATGAGCTTTATAATCATACACAGGTTTTTCGATTCCTTTGCCTGCCGATAGCAATTGCAAATGTTCTAGCAACAAATCATTATCAAAAGCTAAAGGATGGTCATAATTCGTTTGCAAGCGTTCCTCGAAACTTAAGTGACTTTGATCCTTATAATATGCATCTTGTTCAATTAATACAATCGATTGTTCATTAAATTGATAGAAGATTTCTTTTGCTACCGTCGTTTTACCAGATCCAGTTCCACCTGCGACCCCGATAACGATTGGTTTCTTTGACATTATCGTACCTCTTTACGCATCATGTTTTGCGGATAAATTGGTTTATCTACTTTAAACCGAACGATTTGTAGTGGATGTCTCGCCGCATCGATCTCATTGCCGTCCTCATCCCAAATCGTTTGAACCTTTTGAATAAAGTTAGAGATTTCTGGTCCAAAAAATTCAACTTCATCGCCAGGTTTAAAATGATTTCGTTGCTGCAAAGTAACCAACGACGTTTCCTCATCATACTCAAGTACTAATCCCACAAAATCATACTTTGTACGTTTCGAAGTCTTCCCATACATTTGCTCTTCAAACGTTGGTTCCCCTTCGAAAAATTGCGGGGCAAAATCACGATTGGCACATTTCTCTAACTCATCAAGCCATGCTTTATCGATTTGGAAATTATCTGGATCTTCACAATACGCATCAATAACTTTACGATAAACACTTGTAACCGTCGCGACGTAATGAATGGACTTCATCCGACCTTCAATCTTTAGGCTATCAATTCCAGCTTCAATCATTTTCGGAATCGCTTGTACAAGGTTTAAATCTTTCGGACTCATCGTATACTCCGCATCACCTTCTTCAAAGAGCGCCTTTTCACCGTTTTCATTCGTTTCAAATAAATCATATTCCCAACGACAGGACTGACAGCAACCTCCTCGATTCGAATCACGCGCCGTCATATGATTACTCAATACACATCGTCCAGAATAAGAAATACACATTGCCCCATGAATAAACGCCTCAATTTCAATATCTACTTTCTTTTTCATTTCGAGCATTTCTTCAAGACCGACTTCACGAGCAAGAACAACACGATGAAGCCCTTCTTCTTTCCAATACTTCACCGCTAGCCAGTTAGTTAAGGATTGTTGAGTACTAAGATGAACTTCCACTTTAGGTGCGACACGTTTACACGTTTCAATAATAAGGGGATCGGCAACAATTATACCTGTCACACCTACTTCTTGAAGTGATAGTAAATACTCTTCTAGACCGTCCATGTTTTCATTATGAGCGAAGATATTTGTCGTTACATATATTTTCGCTCCATATTTATTTGCAAATTCCACCCCTTCTCTCATTTCTTCAAGAGAGAAATTATCTGCATTTGAGCGAAGTCCAAATTCACGTCCACCAATAAACACTGCATCTGCACCATAGTGAACAGCAACTTTTAACTTCTCTAAACTCCCTGCTGGGGCTAAAAGTTCCGGCTTTTTTGTAATAATACGTTTACCTTCTTTTGTCCGTTCTGCAATAGTAGTCATAGTCAAATCCTCCTTTCTTAATAGACCGTTTCTTTGAAGAAAAATCCAGTATCAAGCTTTCGGTTTTTAGGTTGAATTTCTTCTAATTTAGCTAAATAATCCTCTTTACGTTCTTCATATTCATCTCGATCATCTGCACAAAGATCCATTGCTTCGCGATACAAGGCTGTTGCAATTTCCATATACTCTGTAGTCTTTAACAGTCCATCAATTTTAAAACTATCAACTTCAGCGTCAATCATGTCTTCTAGTTCATCAATAATACAAATATCATTTGGGCTCATAATATGAGTTCCATTCTCATCTTCGAAAATTGGATAACGAGCATTACGTTCAGGATCAAATAAGTGTAAATTCCGCTCCTTATCACGTTTCTCAACTTCTAAGTTCTTTCCTTGGAATTGCATATAGTTTCCAATTAACGTTCTTTTTGATTGAAACATGTTTGTCATTCCATGTACTTGGACTTCCACTTCGACGTCTGCATTTTCCTTAATTTCAACAATCGCATCCATATTAATTTCACGAGCTAAAACGGCACGCTTTGCCCCTTTACGGCCCCAATAATTAGCTGTGAACCAGTTGGTAACCGTTGTTTCCGTGTTCCAATGTAGCTTCAAATCAGGCGCTACCTCACGTACAGTCATTAAAACTGCAGGATCTCCGAATGTAATTCCGTCTACATCTGTCTCTTTTAAAAATTTCACGTAATCTGCTAGTTCATCTACCTTGTCATTGTGAAAAAGAGCATTCATTGCAACATATACTTTTTTTGCTTGTGAATGGGCAATTTTCGTAGCTTCTTTCACATCTTCTCGTGTGAATTCTCCTGCTAAACGAAGGCCATATCGTTCTTCTCCAATGACAATTGCATCTGCACCTGCCTTTAACAGTTTTTTCACTGCATCTATATCTTTAGGGGTTACTAGTAATTCCGGCTTTTTTCCCATAATATCACCCTCCTCTTACATCTTTCGCTTAATACTAACAGCTAATCCATCCCCAACTGGTAAGATTCTCGTCTCATAATCTGGATGATTCATCAGCCATTCATTATAGCTTTTTATCTTTTTTGCTATCGTACGCAATCGTTTATTATCTATGTCCTCTTCCGCTACTAACCCTCGGAACAACACATTATCTGAATATATTACACCGCCACGTTTGATAAATTGACCATACATATCAAGAAACCGTTGGTACTGTCCTTTTGCGGCATCAATAAATAATACATCAAAAAGGGGTTCTGATTCAAGTGTTTGAGCCAAATCCAACGCATCACCATACCTTACATCAATACGATCTGATAAGCCTAAAGAAGAAATGTTTTTTTTCGCTTCTTCATAACGCTCTTGATCTCGTTCAATCGTGATAATAGTCGCAGTCGGTAACGCTTGAGCCATTCGTATAGATGAATAACCAATAGCTGTTCCAATCTCTAATATCCGTTTAGGTTCATGTAATTTTAACTGCTGTAGGAGACTTTCCATTCCTACTAAATCCATAATAGGAACTTGGTGTACTTTGGCATATTCTTCTATTTCCTCCACTTTTTTTTCGCGAGTTGGAACAAGGGACTTTAAATAATCCTCTACTTGTCTATTTATCATCATGTCACTCCATTCTACTAGGCCCCACATAGAAAAGAGGGCGTGTTAACTAACACATCCCCCTTACCAATACTGATCTCATCTCATTCCTCAGCCTCTTCATTTTGCGCTTCGACCCATTCATTGCGATACGTTTGATGAGTCCGATTATGCTCTTCATACGTTTCGTTGTAGATTACTTCGCCATTGTAACGAGCGTAAAAATAAAGTGCATCTGTCTCTTCAGGAAGTAACGCAGCTCTGATTGAATCTTTTCCTGGACTTGCTATAGGTCCAATTGGGATCCCTGCATATCGATAAGTGTTATACGGAGAATCAACCTCAGTATCAGCATAAGTTGTCATATACCGGTGTTCACCTATTGCATAGGAAACCGTTGGGTCTACTTGAAGTCTCATCCCTCTATCTAAACGATTGTAAAGAACTCCAGAAATGAGATAACGGTCTTCTGACTTTTGCGCTTCTCTCTCAATAATGGAAGCAAGAGTTAATAACTCATGAATTGTATACTCACTCTCTTCAACTTCAGCAGCGAATTCTTCTAATACAGATTGTGTCCCGCCAAGCATCGCTTCAACCATTGATTCGATGGAAGGCTGTTCATCTATAAAATCATAACGTGCTGGGAATAAATATCCTTCTAACGCATAGCGAATATCCTCAACTAAAATGTCATCTGTTAACATTGAGTATTGATCAATTAAACCTTCAATATACTCCTCATCTGTTAACAATTCCATAACTTCCTCTTCTGTATGATCCGTTTCATTAGCAATAATTGCCGCTATATCTTCAAGCCATCTCCCCTCAGGGACAGTAAAAACAAGCTCAGGCTCTTGCAAGATTTTTCCTTCTTTTAACTCTTGAATGATTTCATCCATCGTCATCGAAGTCGAAAGAGCATAATCACCTGCTTGAAACCCTGATTCATTTTTGTAGCGCACATAATAACGAAACATCGTACCATTTCGTACGAGTCCCTCGTCTTCTAGAATTGTTCCAATTTGATTCGCAGTAGACCCAATTGGAATGGTAACTTCGACTTCTTGCGGATTGTCCACATCAACCGGACCTAATGTATTCTTTACATAAAAATAAGCACTAATAAAAAAAATGATACCAATAATAAAGAATCCAATCACACTAAAAAAGACGATTTTTCTCACAACCCTCGCCTGAGAAACTCGTTCTTCATACAATTCATTTCGTGGTTTTTCGTCGGAATTAGACATCATTCTCCTCCTTCCATCGTTATATTATACTACATTTCGACTAAAGATAAAGAAAAAAAACAGCTCCCAAACCTAGGTAGCTGTTTTTTCTCTTATCCTACTTGCTTTAAGCAAGCTAAAAGAGCTCTAACTTATTCCTCATCTTCCGGTTGGAATGTATTCAACATTTCCTCAACCATTTCCCACTCTTCGTCAGTCTCAACTGGGAATAAAGCAATATCGTCTTCTTCCCCTTCGCGATCCTCGTAACGAAAAGCAAAAACTTCCACTTCTTCTTCCTCGTCTTCATCTGCACCAACAGGCGTCACTAAAATGTAAGACTTTTCTGTTGCATCGACATGGAATCTAAATAATTCATCAAAAAGATGCTCGTCCCCATTTTCATCAGGGATCACAATACGCTCTTTTTCTTGTTCAGTCATTTGGTTGCACCTCTTTGGAGTAATTTGTGTAAATGAAAAAGGGGGTGCAATGGCTACACTCGCTGCTAACTTTATATAAGAAACTCACTCATATAAAGCTTAAAACATGGCAGCGACTTCGCTCATTGCTTCGCCGAAAAGGCAAAAATCAACTTTTTTCTAGTACAGCTAGTTGCTTTTAAGATCAAGATATCCTTGCAATATCAAGACTGCTGCCATCTTATCGATAACTTGTTTTCTTTTCTTGCGACTAACATCAGCTGAAATAAGCATTTTTTCAGCTGCTACGGTCGTTAAACGCTCATCCCACATCTTTATCGTGCACGAAACATACTCACTTAATGTATCCGCAAAAACTTGGCTTCGCTCACCACTAGGTCCGATTGTTCCATTCATATTTTTAGGTAGCCCAATGACAATCGTATCAACACCATGTTCTTCTACAAGGCTGGCAATCGCTTCAAAGTCTTTTTCTTCTTTATTCTCTTCACGTTTAAGTGTCGTTAAACCTTGTGCCGTCCAACCAAGCTCATCACTGAGCGCTATGCCAATTGTTTTCGTACCGATATCTAATCCAAGTGCTCTCATTCATTCTCCTTACGGTGCTGTGATAAATAGGATTTCACTAACTCTTCAATTAGTTCGTCACGTTCTAGCTTACGAATGAGTGTACGTGCATCTTTATGACGCGGAATGTACGCAGGGTCTCCTGAAAGTAAATAGCCAACAATTTGGTTAATGGGATTATAACCTTTCTCCTCAAGTGACTCATATACAGAAAGGAGCACCTCTTGGACATCAACATCAACCGTATCATCAGGAAAATTAAATTGCATCGTTTTGTCCATAGAGCTCATCACAAACACCTCTTTCATTCTTTGCCATTGACAACTTATTCGTCATTGTCTAATAGCTTATCTTATTTCCATTGTACACCAAAAAAGTCTAATTAGGAAATCGTATTTACATACTCTTCTACAAAAGCAAGAGCTTTTTCTAATTCTGCTGGATTCTTCCCGCCAGCCTGTGCCATATCAGGACGACCACCACCACCACCGCCGCAACGAGTAGCAACTTCTTTTACTAGCTTTCCTGCATGAAAACCTTGATCAAGTAAATCCTTCGTAACACCCGCAACAATGTTTACCTTTTCACCTGAAACAGCTCCTAAAACAATAATACCAGACGATAAATCTTGTTTTAATGTATCCACAATTCCTCGAAGACCATCCATGTCAGCTGCATCTACTTTTTTTGATAAAACTGTTACTCCGTTCACTTTTACAGCTTCATTAACAAGATTCCCAGCTTCCATATTACCCAACTTTGCAGTTAATGATTCATTTTCTCGTTGTAATTCACGAATTTGTTGTTGAGTGGCTTCGATTCTAGTCGGTACATCTTGTACACGCTTGACTTTTAAATTTGTAGCCACATCTTTTAGCAATTGAATTTGATCATTCATATGTTCATAAGCCGCCTTGCCTGTCACTGCTTCAATTCGGCGTACACCTGCACCAATACCCGACTCAGATACGAGTTTAAATAAACCAATTTCAGCTGTGTTACGCACATGACAGCCGCCACATAACTCTAAACTATAATCGCCTACTTTTACAACTCGGACAGTCTCACCGTATTTTTCACCGAAAAGAGCCATTGCGCCCATTTCTTTTGCTTCAACAAGCTTTTTTACCGAAATTTCTACTTGAAGGGCATTCCAAATCTGTTCATTTACTATCTCTTCCACTTTCATCATCTCTTCAGCCGTAACTTGACCAAAATGTGAAAAATCAAAGCGCAAGCGTTCTTCTGAAACAAGTGAACCAGCCTGATTCACATGAGCTCCAAGAACATCTTTTAATGCTTGATGCAATAGATGCGTTGCCGTATGGTTTTTCACAATCGAAATTCGTTCAGTCTCTTCTACAACACAAGTAACGGTTTCTCCTTTTTCAAGCATTCCCTCTTTTACAACAATTGTATGGAGGTGCTGTCCATTAGGTGCTTTACTAACAGCCGTAACATCTGCTACTAGATTCTCTCCACGAATCGACCCTGTGTCAGCAACTTGACCACCACTTTCAGCGTAAAATGGCGTTTCATTAAAGATTACCTGTGCTGTATTACCTGCTTGAACGATATCCGTAAGCCCTTTATCAAAAATAAGCACTTCCACTTTCGCATCGGTTGTTAGACGATCGTATCCAACAAACGTACTTTTTGCTGTAATTTGACCAAGTACTTCATCTTGCACTTGCATGGAACCTGATTCTTGACGTGCAGAACGAGCTCGCTCGCGCTGCCCTTCCATTTCACGTTCAAAGCCCGTGCGATCAATATCTAAGCCCTTTTCTTGAACATATTCTTCCGTTAAATCGACTGGAAATCCGTATGTGTCATACAAACGGAATACATCAGCACCATCGATTATCTTTTTCCCTGATACCTCTGCATCAGCAAGGATTTTTTCAAGAATCGATAACCCTTCATGTAATGTTTCGTGGAAACGCTCTTCTTCATTTTTCATAACTTTTTGTACAAATTCGGTTTTCGCTTTTACTTCTGGATAGAAATCAACCATAATCTCGCCAACAACCGGAACTAATTCATACATAAATGGACGGTGAATATTGATTAATTTTGCATAGCGAACAGCGCGACGTAATAACCTTCTCAGAACGTACCCACGCCCTTCATTCGAAGGTAGAGCTCCGTCAGTAACAGCAAACGTTACTGTTCGTACATGATCGGCAATTACTTTAAACGCTACATCAGTTTCTTGCTTTTCCCCATATTTCACACCAGAAATTTCTTCTGTTGCTTTAATAATTGGCATAAATAAGTCCGTTTCAAAATTCGTTGGAGTATCTTGGATAACTGATACCATTCGTTCGAGACCCATACCTGTATCAATATTCTTCTTTGGCAGCGGTGTATAGCTACCATCTGGATTATGATTAAATTGAGAAAAGACGAGATTCCACACCTCTAAGTACCGTTCATTTTCACCACCTGGATAAAGTTCTGGATCTTTTTCATCATTTCCATAACTAGGGCCGCGGTCATAGAAGATTTCTGTATTCGGTCCACTCGGGCCTTCTCCTATATCCCAAAAGTTTCCTTCTAAACGAATAATACGTTCTTCTGGAACTCCGATTTTTTTTTGCCAGTAGGCATATGCTTCATCGTCTTCAGGATGAACAGTTACCGATAACTTTTCTGGATCAAATCCAACCCATTTCTCACTCGTTAAAAACTCCCAAGCCCATTCAATTGCTTCTTCTTTAAAATAATCACCAATGGAAAAGTTCCCAAGCATTTCAAAAAACGTATGATGGCGTGCTGTCTTTCCCACATTTTCAATATCATTTGTTCGAATCGATTTTTGCGCATTCGTGATACGTGGGTTTTCTGGAATAACACGGCCGTCAAAATATTTCTTTAATGTTGCAACCCCACTATTAATCCAGAGGAGGGTTGGGTCTTCATGCGGTACTAAAGATGCACTCGGTTCAATGTCATGTCCTTTTTCTTTAAAAAAATCTAAATACATTTGTCGAACTTGCGAAGATGTCAATTTTTTCATTTTTCGTCTCTCCTTATTATGTAAAATTTGTTACTGAGGTTGTGAACAAGGCATTTTTTTCCCTATTTAGCAACCACTAAGCCAAATAAAAAAACCCTCAAATCCCCTACAAGGGACGAGAGTTTATCACGCGGTACCACCCTAATTATAGACAATAACGATGCCTATCACTTAAAAGCCTTAACGCGGCTTAACGTCAGAGATTATCTGCACTCGGGAGTAGCCTTCTGAAACCCTTCGCTTAGTATACCTCTCAACCAAAGGGTACACCTCTCTTTAAACGGACTGCTTCATACTCGTTCCTTCAACGCTTTTAAACTGCTTGATCATCTTTTGAACACACATATATTATAGAAATCCATGATTCAAATGTCAATCTTTCATAAAATGCAAACGAAGATGCACGAGCGTTACTTTGCCTATAGCTAAGACCGGAACAGCAATTAGCATTCCTATAAACCCTCCCACTTCCACTCCGACTAGTAAAGCTAGAATAATGAGAGCAGGATGTAGGTGGAGCGTTTTCCCAACAATCACAGGAGAAAGAATATTTCCTTCAATTTGTTGAATCACAAAAATAAGTATGATCGTCGTAACCCCTAATTGCCATGATTGCAAAAAGGCAACCACAACTGCTGGCACGGCACCGATAAATGGACCGAAATAAGGAATTAAATCCATTGCTCCCATAAATAATCCGAGTAAGATTGGATAAGGGACTCCAAGCAGCCATAAACCAATTGTCGAAATAATAAAGACAGACAAGGAAACAAGCAATTGCCCTCTAATATAGCTTCCAAAAGTATGGTCAACATCTTTTATATAGCATTTTAATGGTTTTCTCCATTTCCGCGGAGTCACATACCAGGACAACCTTCTAATGAGCTCGTGATCTTTTAACAAGAAGAAAACTAGAAAGGGGATCACAATCAATGAAAAGAGCGATTTAATAAGAAACAGAGCTGCGGCTTCCACTTGATCAAATACACTTCCACCCATTTGTTCAAGCTGGACTCTCCACTCTTTTGATTGTGTTTGTAACGGTGCCGGGAGAGTATCTATATAGCGCTCGATTCGTGCTGTTTCTTTCTCGATTTCGTTAATTTGAGCTGGAATGGTTTCAAATGCATGCTGTATTTGTTTAATAAATGCAGGTAGTCCAATTGTTAAAAGAAATCCAAAAATAAATACGATCAACAAAAAGATCAAAAGAACGGCGAATGGCCGTGATAATCCAGACTCATGCATTTTTTCAACTAAAGGATGGAGCAAATAGGTTAAAAGGACAGCAATCCCTACAGGTAAAACCAATGCTCTAAATACAGCCCTAATAGGAGATAGCAATGGGGCTAGTTGAACAACCATAAAGATAATAAGTAACGTAAGTAAGGTAAAGATTAGTCTACTTAACCACTTTTGCTGTAGCACTTTTTCCATATTACACACCTCCCAATCTTTATTGTGTACTTTAGTTTCATATCCATACAAATTGATGAAGCTCCAATTACAAATTCTTTCTGTAGTTTCTCTACAAAAAAAAGAGAGAGACCATTTCACCTAACTTATCGTTAGAATGACAGTCACTCTCTTCGTTTTCATGAAGACTTTCTTGTGGAAAATTATTCGTTTCATACTATGATCACTACTGGAATAAGTAGAAGCAATTTCTTATAGGTCAGCTTGTCTTATTCAGTATCGCACCATTAATTCAAATTCACATCCCAATTTGAAGGTCCTCATCCTCAAACAAATCATCCAATGAGCTAAGTGAACCATCTTCTTCAACTTGATGCATGGACAGTCTTCCTTTCAACAAACTCATTTCAACAAAACAATTCCAGCAATAGTATTGGTTCGTTCCGATCTTTCCGATATCTTTGCTCTGGCAATTTGGACAACGCATGATAAAGGCTCCCTTCTATTCCGTTAGGATGGCACGACCTGCAGCAATTGTTAATTTAGAATTGCTTTTGACAACTCTTCGTCCCTCTACTAAGTCTGCTACCAATCCTTCCGTCACTTCATACCCTACAATCGTGCCCACTTCTTCCAAAAAGTATACGTCCTCTAACAGCCCTAATTTTTCTCCTTCTGCTGTTAACAAGGCAATTCCTTGTAGACGCCGCTTCCCATTTTTTAGCGGAAAGGCTTCTTTATCCTTGGTAGAATAGGGTTTAAGTACATTTGTGTCCTTTATCATGACTCCGTCGCTGCCAATGCTTGCTACATGAGAGACCGGCAGAAATAAGTGCTTTTGGAACCAACCTTTAGGATCAATGAGAAAACCTGTCACACATCCATTCTCATACAATAAATCTAAGACATGCCCACACTCTCCGGCAGTCGATAGTGAAATGACCGGTAATCCTTCTACTGTTGAAAAAGTTCGCAAAGAAATCGCCACCTTTCCGAACAATTTTAGTGTGTGGCGATTCATACTAATTTATGTTGGCTGGCTATTTCCACTGCTGGTGTTTAACGTCAGCAATTTTTCCTGTAACTTTGAATTCCTAACTAATTCCTCTTTCTGTGTTATCGCAGTGTGGAATGCTTTAAGATCTCCACATAATAATAAAAACTGTTTAGCCCGTGTAATCCCAGTATAAAGTAAATTTCGTCGTAGCATCCTTGCATAATTGCGCACAACCGGCATAACAACAATGGGAAATTCACTACCTTGAGCTTTATGAATCGAGCAACAATACGCATGTGTAATCTGATTTAAATCTTTTTTTAAGTAAACCACTTCTGTACCATCAAACGAAATGACTAATTGATCTTGTCGTTCTTGATTTTCTTTTGCGTAGAAAATCGCGACAATCTCTCCACGGTCTCCGTTATATACGTTTTCGTCAGGGTTATTGACAAGTTGCAAAACAATATCACCTGTCCGGTATACAACATCTCCAAAATTAATTTCACGCCTTTGCTCTGTTTTTGGATTAAACAAATTTTGAAGCATGATATTTAATTCGGTAATCCCTGCGCTCCCTCTGTACATCGGAGCTAGTACTTGAATCTCTTTAGCCGTATAGCCTTTTTTCATTGCATTTTCACAAATTTGTGAAACTACTTGCCCTACATGATCAATTTGACATGGGAAAAAGCGTCGGTCTGCCTGAGGTTCAGGTAAATTAGCTGGCATCGTTCCTTGCTTCATCGCATGAGCCAACTCAATAATGGAGGAGCCTTCAGCTTGACGATAAATGTCAACTAATGGAACAGTCGGTATAATCGTCGATTCAAGGAAATCACGGAGTACTTGTCCTGGACCAACTGAAGGTAACTGGTCTTGATCGCCTACTAGCACCACTTGCATCCCTTTTGGGACTGATTTTAATAATTGATTCATCAACCAAATATCAACCATTGAACTTTCATCAACGATTAAAAGCTCTCCTTCAAGTGGCTCGTGATCCCCTTTTTCAAACCCACCCGTTCCACCTTTCCAACCTAACAGGCGATGAATCGTGGTTGCGGGTAGGTCTGTTGCCTCACTCATCCGTTTAGCAGCTCTCCCGGTTGGTGCTACAAGCAAAACCGGAAATGGGTTGCTTTTTGTATAAGCCTTCTCATCTAGTGCTAGTCCATGCAAACGTGCATATAGTTCGACTATTCCTTTAATAACAGTTGTTTTTCCCGTACCAGGACCACCTGTTAAGATCATTAACGGAGACGATAGCGCCATTTGAATTGCCTCCTTTTGCGAAGGAGCATATTCCATTTTTTGTTCTTCCTCCAGCTTCCCTAGAGCCTTTAAAAACTCAGCTTCTGGAAACTCATCCTCTATTTCTTCACTTAAAAGACGGCGAACACTTGTCACGATACCTTTTTCAGCAAAATAAAGTGTCTTCATATACACACGCCCATCTTCAATAAAGATAATATCCTCTTCATGCATAAGAAGAAGTTGTTCTTCCACTTGCTGTTGCTCGATTTTACACTCGTATGAAGAAAGCAATGAAATGGCATGAGGACTAAGCGTTGCTTTTTCAAGGAAAACATGACCATCTTGAAGGCAAAGTTCCTGAATAAGAAATAGACAGCCCGCACGAATTCGGTCAGGATGATTACCCGTAATCCCAATGGCGGCTCCTAAGAGGTCTGCTTTCCTAAAACCAATTCCTTCTACATCAGCAATTAATTGATATGGATTCGTCTGGATGATATCAAGTGCTTGTAAACCGTAAGCTTGATACACTTTCATCGATAACTCTACACCAAACCCGTGATTAGACAAAGTCATCAAAACTTGTTCTACACCTTGCTGATCAACGAGCTGTTTATACAACGTATCAGCTTTTTCCTTTGAGAGCTTTGGGACCTCATTTAATACAGATCGATGCTCGACAATTTTTGTAATTGCGCGTTCACCAAGTACCTCTACAATGGTTTCAGCCGTCTTTATCCCTATGCCTGGAAAACGTCCGCTTGCTAAATAGTGAACAATCCCATGCTTTGTCTGGGGTAGGTCCCTTCTGAATTGTTCTACTTGATACTGAACGCCAAATTTGGGATGATCGATTATTTGACCAAAAAATAAAAAGGTTTCATCTTGCTCTAACTTTGGAAGCATTCCGACAACTGTTACTTTTTTCTCCTTTAACTCCTCATTTGTCTGCGCGACACGAACTAGCGCCACCGTATAAAAATTCTCCTCATTACGAAAAACAATGTGAATCACATTTCCTTTTATATATCCACGTTCGATTGTTATTTCGTCTTCAGGCAACATTGATTGTTCCTTCACATGTCATCACCCTTACTTGATGGCTTGTTCAATTGTTTTCTTTCCATTTGCAGCTAGTGCATGATTCGGCTGTATGATAAGAGCTTGCTCAAAAGCAGCCAACGCATCATGCCCACGTTCCTTATAGGCATAAGCAACACCTAAATTAAAATAAGCATCTGCATGTTGTTCATCTAATTCAACCACGTTCTCGAATTCAATTATTGCATCATCAATTTGCTCTAGTTGTGCTAAGCATAATCCATGATGAAATCTACCGTCAATATCATTTGGATGAAGTTCTACCGTTCGTTTAAAAGATGCTAATGCGTGAGGAAGTGCTCCTAACTGGTAATAACTCATTCCAAGCATAAAATGTACATCCGACTCGTCTAATTTCTCAATGAGAGCTTGCTTAAACATTTTTACCGCTTCTTCAAATTGATCTTGCTTATAATAAATCGTTCCAGTGCCATAATAGGCCGTAGCAGCATGCTCATCAAGACCAATTGCCTTATCAAAAAACGTCAAAGCTCGATCATAGTCTCCCAAAACACCGAGCAGATTACCAAAATTAATAAAACCAGTTGGGTCTTTTGGATTTTCTTCAATTGCTTCGTTAAACATCTTTGCTGCTTCTTCATATTTTTGTTCATTCATAAATACTATGCCTTTTTCATTAAACATGACTTTGCCTCCTAACACTTTATCTAATAATATAATTATAACGGAAAAAGGAAAATACCAATTAGGCATTTTCCCACTTTTTAATGACATGATCAATTGTTCCTCCGCCAAGACAAACACCCCCATCATAGAAAACAACAGCTTGACCAGGCGTCACAGCACGTTGTCTTTCATGAAAAGAAACACGAGCTATACCATTTCCACCTGGATATACCGTTACGGTTTGATCTGATTGACGATAACGAAGTTTAGCAGTGCAAGTGAATTCCTTCGTTTGAGGAAGTGATACAATCCAGTTCATACCGATTGCATCTAACCCTTCTGAATAAAGACCTTCATGGTGAAATCCTTGACCAACAATCAAAACATTGCGTTCTAGATCTTTTCCAATGACAAACCACGGCTCGCCAGCCCCACCAATACCTAGACCTTGTCGTTGCCCTAATGTATAGTACATCAATCCATCATGTTGTCCTTTCACTTCTCCATCTACCGTTTGCATTTCACCAAATTGTGCCGGCAAAAATTCGCTTAAAAATTCTTTGAAATTCCGCTCACCAATAAAGCAAATACCAGTACTATCTTTTTTCTTTGCGGTTGCCAAATCGGCTGCAAGAGCACGCTCACGTACTTCTTTTTTCGGCAAATGTCCAATTGGAAACATCGTTTTAGACAACTGCTTTTGCGATAATGCATTTAGAAAATACGTTTGATCTTTATTATCATCAACACCACGAAGAAGGAAATAGTGTCCATCTCTTTCCTCAACACGAGCATAATGGCCTGTAGCTACATAATCTGCACCAAGTGCCATCGCATGATTTAAAAAAGCCTTGAATTTAATCTCTTTGTTACACATCACATCAGGATTCGGCGTACGACCAGCTTTATATTCCTCTAGAAAATACGTAAACACCTTGTCCCAATATTGCTTTTCAAAATTAACCGCATAGTAAGGGATACCAATTTGATTACAAACTCGAATCACATCTTCATAATCCTCTGTTGCTGTGCAAAACCCACTTTCATCGGTATCATCCCAATTTTTCATAAAAATACCGATTACATCATAGCCTTGTTCTTTAAGAAGCAAAGCTGTCACAGATGAATCCACTCCACCAGACATTCCTACAACAACTCTTGTATCTTCTGGTCGCTTTTTCATTTCTTTCACCACCTTTGATCCTTCGAGGTTGTTCAAAAAGGTGAAAATCAACCTTTTTGAACAACCTCTTCTAGTTGATAAATTCTTCCTGTTGCTTAAGTCGTTTTACAATCTTAGCTGTTTCAATAGCTACGCGCTCTATTTGTTCGACTTTATTCCCAAGCCCAAAGCTAAATCGAATAGCAGACTGAATTCGTTCACTCGCTTGTTCAAACATTGCTACAAGGACATGAGACGGCTCAATTGAACCAGCTGTACAAGCAGATCCACTAGATGCTGCAATGCCAGCTAGGTCTAAATTCATTAATAAAGACTCAATATTCACACCAGGAAAGCTAACATTTAAAACGTGAGGCAACCTTTCTGTTTGATGCCCGTTCACAAAAAATGCAACTTCTTCTTTAACCCAAGTATCTATAAGAACTTGAGCGAATTGGTGATAGCGCTCCTGCCGTTCACGTATTGAATGAATTGCTAATTGCATCGCTTTTGCAAACCCAACAATAGCTGCGACATTCTCTGTACCAGCTCGACGCTTTCGCTCTTGTTCCCCACCATAGAGTACAGGTCGTAGCTTAATTTCTTCACGAACATAAAGTAATCCAATTCCTTTAGGACCATTAATTTTATGAGCAGAGATCGATAGCATATCGACCTGAAGTTCAGCCAGCTTCATTTCAATTGCACCACAGGCTTGAACTGCATCAGTATGAAAAACAGCTTGATGCTTTTGAAGAAGTTCTCCAATTTCTTTAATTGGTTGGATGGTGCCTACCTCATTATTTCCAAACATCAACGTAACGAGAATTGTATCATCACGCAGTGCCGCTTGTACATCAATTAGCTTCACACTTCCTGTCTCATCTACCGGGAGATAGGTCACTTCAAAACCACGCTTCTCAAGCTCTTGACATGCATGTAATACGGCATGGTGCTCAACCTTTGATGTTATGATATGCTTCCCTTTTTTTTCGTGTTCAAGTGCATATCCTATGATTGCCATATTATCTGCTTCTGTCCCACCACTTGTAAAAACAAGGGTTTGCTCTCTAACACGTAGCGACTCTGCTATACTCAGACGTGCCTGATCTAGAGCTTGTCTCGCCTGTCTTCCAATTTGATGAATACTTGATGGATTTCCAAAATGAGTCTGAAAATAAGGTAGCATCGCATCTAGAACATCTGGATGAAGCGGAGACGTGGCAGCATGGTCTACGTAAATGATCTCCACCTTCGTTCACCTTCTTTTTGCTTTATTATTATGTTTATGGAAGTAAAATACCGTCCTAAGGTAACTCCAAGGAGGGCAATCGCTCCTCTCACTGCGCGCCCGTTATGAGAAACCCACTCATAACGGACTTAAAAGAT